>NZ_JBHYMS010000089.1:0-19391 GCF_042743185.1 Inquilinus sp. NPDC058860
CAGAGGACTCTCACCTCCAAGTCACAAACCGGGGCACCACTCCCGGCTCTCGGTGCTCTCGCACCTCGCGCCATGCCTGGCGCACACAAAAAAGACCCGGCGGAGGTTCCCCCGCCGGGTCGACAATGTCCGTGGCCGGGTGGCGTCCGCCACTGGCCTTTGGTGTTACTTGGCGCCGACCTTGGCCAGCTCGCCCTGGGTCGCCTCGGCGAACTTGCCGCTGTTCCAGATGTAGAAGACATAATCGGTCGTCTTCCGGTCGCCCTTGGCGTCGAAGGCCAGGGGACCCATCACGGTCTTGTAGTCGCTGCCGTCATGCAGCGCCTCGGCCACCTTCGGGCCGTCGAAGCTCTTCGCCTTGGTCGCCGCCTGGGCCCAGGCCTGGACCGCGGCGTAGCTGTACAGGGTGTAGCCTTCGGGGTCGTAGTTCTCGGCCTTGAACTTGGCCACCACGTCCTTCGCCGCGTCGCTGTTGCGCTGGTCGGCGCCGAAGGTCATCAGCACGCCCTGGCCGGCGTCGCCGGTGATGCCCCAGAACTCCTGGGTGACGATGCCGTCGCCGGAGATGAACTGGGCGTTCATTCCCTGCTCGCGCGCCTGGCGCAGGATCAGCCCCGCCTCGTTGTGCAGCCCGCCGAAATAGATCACGTCGATGCCGGCCTGCTTCATCTTCGACACGACGGCCGAGAAGTCGCGCTCGCCGACGGTGATGCCCTCGTACAGCTTCTCGGTCAGGCCGGCCTTGTTCATCGCCGCCTTGGTGGCGTCGGCCAGGCCCTTGCCGTAGGTGGTCTGGTCCTGGAGGACGGCGACGTTGCGGCCCTTGAACTTCTCGGCGATGAAGGCGCCGGCGACATCGCCCTGCTGGTCGTCGCGGCCGCAGGTGCGGAAGGTGGTCTTCTGCCCCTGCTCGGTCAGCTGCGGGTTGGTCGAGGCCGGGGTGATCTGGACGATGCCCTCCTCGGCATAGACCGCGGAGGCCGGGATCGAGACCGAGGAGTTGAAGTGGCCGATCACCGCCACCACGCCCTCGCCGACCAGCTCGTTCGCGGCCGCGACGCCCTGGCGCGGGTCCGAGGCGTCGTCGCCATAGACCACGACGATCTTCTCGCCGTTGACGCCGCCGGCGTCGTTCAGCGCCTTCACCGCAGCGTCGGTGCCGCGCTTCATCTGCTCGCCGAAGGCGGCGTTCGGGCCGGTCAGCGGCGCGCCGAGGCCGATCTTCACATCGGCCCAGGCCGGCGCCGCCGCCATCGCGGCCAGCGCTACGCCGGCCAGGAGCACTCGGTTGAATCTCGTCATCAGATCGCTCTCCCAGTTCATCGCCCGGCGGGACGACCCCGCCGGCCTTTGCTTCCCGCCGGCCCGAAAGGACCGGCGTCTTACCGTGCGGCCGGCCGCCGGTCGCGCCAGCCGAACAGGCCGGCGCGCTCGTACAGCCACGGATACTGCCGCACCATCTTCGCCGCCCGCGTCATCCGGTAGGCGACCGTGGCGCACAGGCCGATCCAGACAAGATCGATGACGAAGCCGGTCGGCGACAAGAGCGTACCGCCGAACAGTGCGTAGTGCAGGAATCGCGTCGCACAGGCCAGCAGCACCACGAAGGGGATCACCTTGCGCATCGGCGCCCAGCCCTGGGCCTGGCCCTGTCCGGTCAGCAGGCCGGCGCCGCCGCCCAGGATCAGGCTGACGAAGATGAAGTCGCCGACCGAGGTTCCGAGGATCTGTTCCATCGCCCGCCCCTCAATGCCCGCCTTCGAGATAGGCAGCCCGGACTTCCGGATTCGCCAGGAGCTCGCGGCCGCTGCCGCTCATCGTCACCCGGCCGTTGACCAGGACATAGCCGCGATGCGCCAGCTTCAGTGCGTGGAAGGCGTTCTGCTCGACCAGGAACACGGTCATCCCCTGCTCCCGGTTGATCACCTTGATCGCCTCGAAGATCTGCTTCACCACCAGCGGCGCCAGGCCGAGCGACGGCTCGTCCAGCAGCAAGAGGCGCGGCCGGCTCATCAGCGCCCGGCCGATCGCCAGCATCTGCTGCTCGCCGCCCGACAGGGTGCCGCCGCGCTGGACCTGCCGCTCCTTCAGCCGCGGGAACAGGGTGAAGATCTGCTCGAGGTCGCGGCCGAATTCCACCGGATCGGCGGTCAGCGCCCCCATCTGCAGGTTCTCCATCACCGTCATGCGCGGGAAGATGCGGCGGCCTTCCGGCGAGATGGCGACGCCGCGGCGCACGATCTCGAAGGTCGGCCGGCGGGTGATCTCCTTGCCGTCGAACACCACCGCCCCCTTGCGCGCCTGCGGGTTGCCGCAGATCGTCATCAGGAGGGTCGACTTGCCGGCGCCGTTGGCTCCGATCAGGGTGACGATCTCGCCTTCCTTGACCTCGACATCGACGCCGCGCAGCGCCTCGATGGCGCCGTAGAAGGTGTGCACGCCCTGCAGCGACAGCATCACGGACGGGCCTCCCCGGTCACGACGGCGACATCGGCGGCGATCTCCGGCGGCAGGTCCTCCTCCTCGGGCTCGCCGAGATAGGCCCGGATCACCGCCTCGTCGCTGCGGATCTGCTCCGGCGTGCCGTCGGCGATCTTCTTGCCGTGGTCGAGCACCACGATGTGGTCGGAAATCTGCATGACGACGCTCATGTCGTGCTCGATCAGGAGGACGCTGGTCCGGTGCTCGTCGCGGATGGCGCGCAGCAGCTGGTTCAGCTCCTGCGATTCGCGGGGGTTGAGGCCGGCGGCCGGCTCATCCAGGCACAGGATCACCGGGTCGATGCACATCGCCCGCGCGATCTCCAGCCGGCGCTGGCCGCCATAGGGCAGGCTGCCGGCGGAATCGTCGGCCTGGGCGGTCAGCCCGACCCGGTCGAGCCAGAACTTCGCCTTCTCCACCGCCTCGCGCTCGGCCCGCCGGTAGCCGGGCAGGCCGAGCAGCCCGGCGATCGAGAAGCCCGACGCCTTCATCAGCTTGTTGTGCTGGGCCACCATCAGGTTCTCCAGCACGCTCATGCCGGCGAACAGCCGGATGTTCTGGAAGGTGCGGGCAACCCGCGCCTGCTGGGCGATGCGATAGCCGGGGATCTGCTCCAGCAGGAACTCGCCGGTCTCGCCCTTGAGCGTCATGCGGCCGGAGGTCGGCCGGTAGAAGCCGGTGATGCAGTTGAACAGCGTGGTCTTGCCGGCGCCGTTCGGCCCGATCACCGCGGTGATGTCGCCGGCGCGGATGTCGAAGGAGACGTCGTCGATGGCGACGAGGCCGCCGAAGCGCATCGAGACGTGCTCGATGGTCAGGAGGGCGGTCACGACGAGACTCCCTTCTTGCCGTGCAGGAGGATCGTCGGGTCGCGATGGGCCAAGAGGCCGCGCGGGCGCCACACCATGATGCCGACCATGCACAGGCCGAACACCAGCATGCGGTACAGGTCGAGGCCGCGGAACGCCTCCGGCAGGCCGATGATCAGGCAGGCGGCGACGACGATGCCGAGCTGGCTGCCCATGCCGCCGAGCACCACGATCGCCAGCACGATCGCGGATTCGATGAAGGAGAAGCTCTCCGGGCTGATGAAGCCCTGGTAAGTGGCGAAGAAGCTGCCGGCGAAGCCGCCGCACATGGCCGAGGTGGCGAAGGCCGCCAGCTTCAGGTTGGTGCGGTTGATGCCGAGCGACTGGCAGGCGATGTCGTCCTCGCGGATCGCCTCCCAGCCGCGGCCGACCGGCAGCCGGCGCAGCCGCACGCTGATGAAGTTGACCAGCAGCGCCAGGGCCAGGATCAGCAGGTAGAGGAAGACGATCCGGTGCGTCGGGTCGTATTCCAGGCCGAACAGCTGGTGGAAGGCGGTGGTGCCCTCCGGCGGGCTGCGGTCGAAGGGAAAGCCGAAGAAGCTGGGGCGCGGCACGTTGTTGATGCCGTTCGGCCCGCCGGTCACCGGCGCCCAGTTGATCAGGATGATGCGGATGATCTCGCCGAAGCCGAGGGTGACGATGGCGAAGTAGTCGCCACGCAGCCGCAGCACCGGATAGCCCAGGATCAGGCCGGCGCTTGCAGCCAGCAGCCCGGCCAGCGGCAGGCAGAGCCAGAAGCTGAAGCCGAAGGTGGTCGCCAGCAGCGCGTAGGAATAGGCACCGACGGCGTAGAAGGCGACGTAGCCGAGGTCCAGCAGGCCGGCCAGGCCGACGATGATGTTCAGGCCCCAGCCGAGCATGATGTAGATCAGCACGATGGTGGCGACGCCGAGCGTGCTGCGGCTGGCGAGGTCGGTGAAGGGGAAGATCACCGCCAGCAGCACCAGGACCGGCCCGACATAGACGCTGAGGCGCTGCACCCGGGCGCCGATCCGGTCCATCGCCCGGTCCCGCTCCTGCCGCGACAGGCTGGCGCGGTTGCGGCGCTGCACCAGGATCGACTGGATCAGCAGCCAGGCGGCGCCGAGCGCCCCGATCAGCAGCAGCGGCACGGAGTGCAGCTCCTGCACCGGCAGGGCCGGCAGCACGTCGGAGATCGCCGGCCGCAGATACTCATAGATCGGCGGCAGGGCGAAGACGACGAGGAACAGAAGGCTGGCCCAGAACACCGGCCGCGGCAGGCCCTCGCGGTTCAGGATGATGCCGATGCGGCCGAAGAAGACCAGCACGACGGCGATGGCGACGGCGGTGAAGTCGGTCTGGTAGCCCAGCGCGCCGCTCTGCTCCACCGTGCGGATGCCGACCAGGGGGGCGGTGAGGACCAGGGCGATGAGGGCGGTGACCCCCGCCTCCTTCGCCATGGCCGCGAGGTCGAGGCGGCGCCCGGCGGCCGCGTCGGATTGCGCGATCGTCGCCATGGCCTCAGACCTTCTCGATGTCGGGACGGCCGAGCAGGCCGGACGGGCGGAAGATCAGCACCAGCACCAGGATGGTGAAGGCGGCGACATCCTTGTATTCCGACGAGAAGTAGCCGGACCAGAAGGCCTCGATCAGCCCGATCAGAACGCCGCCCAGCATCGCCCCGGGCAGCGAGCCGATGCCGCCCAGCACCGCCGCGGTGAAGGCTTTGATGCCGGCCAGGAAGCCGATATAGAAGTCGATCACGCCGTAGTAGAGGGTCACCATCACGCCGGCCACGGCGGCCAGCGCCGCGCCGATGACGAAGGTCATCGAGATGGTGCGGCCGACATCGACGCCGATCAGCGCCGCCATGGTGCGGTCCTGGGCGCAGGCGCGCTGCTGCCGGCCCAGCGAGGTGCGGTTGATCACCCAGGTCAGGCCGATCATCAGGGCGAGGGTCAGCAGCACGATGATGATCTGCAGATACGACAGGTTGACGTCGAAGCCGCCGCCCGAGGTCAGCTGGAAGCCGCCCGGGATCTGCGGCGGCACCGGCTTGCGCCGGGCGCCCTGCAGCAGTTGGATGTAGTTCTGCAGGAAGATCGACATGCCGATCGCCGAGATCAGCGGCGCCAGCCGGGTCGAGCCGCGCAGGGGCCTGTAGGCCAATCGTTCGACCGTCCAGCCATAGGCGGCGGTCACCACCACGCTGACGATCAGCACGATCGCCAAGGCCAGGGCCACCGACACGCCGGGCACGCCGAAGGCGCCGAGCACGACGAAGCCGATCACCGCGATAAACGCGCCGATCATATAGATCTCGCCATGGGCGAAATTGATCATGCCGATGATGCCGTACACCATCGTATAGCCGATCGCGATCAGACCGTAGATCGCGCCCAGCGTCAGCCCATTGATGAGCTGCTGCAGGAAATATTCCATGCTCGCGCCGAATTGCCTCCACAGACCATCCGCGGATGGTCGACCTCTCTCTGTTCGCTCGCCGTGTAGACCGAGGGCGTTTCTCTGTTCAAGCTCCGCGTCAACGTCGGATTGGCGCGACTATGGCGAAGAAAATGGACCGTTACAATCGCAATGAATCATAAGACGTTTCGGGGGCTTAGGCCATGGATCAGACGCCGTAACGGTCGAGAATCCGGCGGATCGGCTGGGCATAGGCCGGGTCCCAGTACCGGACGTGAACCAGCAGCGGATACAAGAGATAGATCGGCCGGCGGTCGTTCCAGAAGCCGGAATCGAGCGGCGCCAGCTCGGCATAGCGATCAAAAAAAATCTCGTCGAAGGTGCCGAACAGGGTCGGATAGGTCAGCTCCATCTCCGGATGGCCGCAGGAGATGGCGGGATCGATGAAGGCGGCGATTCGCCCGCCCCGGTGCAGCAGGTTGCCGGTCCAGACGTCGCCGTGCAGCAAGGCCGGGTGCCGCGGCTCCGACAGCAACTCCTCGAGCCGCCCGGCCAGCGCCTCCAGCCGGCGCAGAAGCGCCGCGTCGACCGTGCCTTCGGCATGGCCGGCACGGGCCATGTGCAGCAGGCGGTGGTCGCGGAAGAACGGGACCCATCGGTCGGCCGGCGGATTCGGCTGCGGCAGCTTGCCGATGGTGGTGTCGCGGTCATAGCCGAAGCGCGGCCAGGCCGGCGCATGCAGCGCCGCCAGCAGCTCGGCCGCGTGCAGCTGCGCCGCCGGCGGCGGCGGGCCGGGATCGTGCTCGACATGCTCCAGCAGCAGCAGGTCTTCGGCGGCATGCAGCACGGCCGGCAGCGGCAGGGCGGAATGCCGCGCCAGCTCGCCCAGCATCCAGGCCTCCAGCAGGAGCGGACCCGACCCGGCCTTGGCCACCACCCGGCCGCCATCGGCGAGATCGACCCGCAGCACGGCGACGGTCGAGCCGCCCGGCAGCGGCTCGGCCGCCACCGGACGGACGCCCAGCGCCGCGGCGATCCGCTCGGCGAGACGGGGATCGAGGGCGGTCAGGAGCGGTGTCCCCCAACAGTAAAAAACACCACGCGTTTCAAGGCTCCCATGGTGAAATGGGCGGAAGCCCGCCCGTCATCCGGAGCATCATGCCCGCATCCCCTGCCGTCTACGAAACCTGCGCCCTGCTGTTCGAGCACGGCCCCGGCGCAACCGACTCTGGCGCAGCCGGCCCGACGGTGGAAGAGGCTCGGCGGCTTCTGGCCGCCTTCAGGGTGGCGCCGGACGGGAGCGCCGAGGACGAGCGGACCGCCCGGCTGTTCCGGCTTGCCGCGACGCTCGGGGCCAGCTTCGCGGTGCCGGCGATGGACTATCCCGGCCTGACCGTCCTCGGCGCCCGGCTGCGGCAGGACCGGCCCGCCGGCGGCGGCGCAGCCATCGCCGTGGACGGCGTGATCGGATGCGACCCGAGCCCGTGGCGCGCTTTCCAGAAGTGCATCGGCGAGGCCGCCGAGACGCTGGCCCTGGCCGCGCCCGAGATCGGCGACGCCGCCCGCGACGACGCGATCGAGACCATCCCCCCCCGCTTCGCCGGGCAGATCGAGGCGCGGACCGGCGTGGATTCGGCCGCAGCCCTCGATGCCGCCCCGGTCGCGCTGGCCCGGCACGGCGCGGCGATTTTCCGGGTCGATCTGACCGGAAGGGCTGGGATTCCCGTCGTGAAGCTGTTATCGCCGGACCTGCAGCCCTCCTCTGCCGCCGCGATGACGAAGGGGCTGCACGAGACGGCGTCACAATCCGGCCGACCGCTGAATAGTTTGAAGGATCGGCCGGCGATATTTAATAGTCTGTGAGCCCAGTCCGCTGCGGTTTCAATTGGTTGGGGGAAGGGGAGACCGCGGATGGCGGTTCCGGCGACACGGAGCATGAGGACTCCGGAACGGGCGGGTTTACCCGCGCCGCAGGCTGGCGGCACGGAGCGTCTGCGGCTGTCCCTGGGCAACGGGTTCGATCTCCGCCTCGGCAACGGCGACAGGATCGAGCTGGGCAGCCGCAAGGCGCAGGCGATCTTCGCCTTCATCGCGCTGAGCGGCACGGCGATCGAGAGCCGCGAGCGCGTCGCCGGCGTGTTCTGGAGCGAGAGCGACGGCGACCATGCCCGCGGTTCGCTGCGGCAGTGCCTGAAGCAGCTGCGCGACAATCTCGAGGCCGTCCATCCGGGCATCATCGACGTCGGACGCCAGGACATCCGTGTCCGGCGCGAGGTCGTCGACATCGATCTCGAGCTGGTCACGAGCGATCTCGGAAAAGGCGTCCTGTCGTCCATCCTGGCGCTCGGCCTGGCCAATCCGGACCGCATCATGGCCGGGTTCGAAGACCTCGACCGGGAATTCGCCTCCTGGCTCACGGTCTGCCGGCAGCAATGGCGCAAGACCTTCATCGGCGGCCTGGAGCGGATCCTGCGCGATCCGGCCTCGGGCGAGAAGATCGCTTCCGAAGCGGCCCATGCGCTGCTCGATATCGACCCGACGCATGAGGAGGCGTACCGCGTCCTGATCCTGCAGCAGGCGCTGCGCGGCAACATCGCGGCGGCGCTGAAGCTGTACGGCACGCTGTGGGACCTGCTGCAGAACGACTACGACATGGAGCCGTCGGATGAGACGCAGCGCCTGATCGTCGACATCAAGAAGGGATCGGTCGACAGCACGGCGCAGCCCTCCGCGATGCCGGTCATGGAGCCGTCCCGGCTCCCGATCATCGAGGTCGACCGCCTGAGCCCAGGGCTGCCCGAGGGCGTCGACGACTACGTCGTCCACGGCTTCCGCAGCGAGCTGATCGCCAATCTCGTGCGGTTCCGGGAATGGATCGTGGTCGAGCCGCCGGACGCGCAACCCGAGGCCGGGGCCCCACAGCAGGTCGACTATCGGCTGTCCACTGCTTTCCGGCACAAGGACGACGACCTGCTGATCGTCGTCTCGCTGACCGAGCTGACCCGCAAGCGATCGCTGTGGTCGGAGACTTTCTCGCTGGCGCTGCACTCCTGGATGGACCAGCAGCGCCAGATCGCCCGCCGCGTGTCGGCGACGCTGGACATCCACATCTCGGCCAACGCGCTGTCGCGGCAGATCGGCGACCGCGACTTCGCGCACGGGCCCTATATCCGCTGGCTGCGCGGCCAGTATCTGCGGAACTTCTGGGAGCCGCAGGCGGAGTTCGAGGCCGAGGCGCTGTTCAAGGAGGTGATCCGGGACTGGCCCAGCTTCGCACCGGCCTATAGCGGCCTCGCCAACATCTACAACTCCCGCCACATCATCCTGCCGGGGGTGCGCCGCGACCGCGCCATGGCCGAGGAGGCGTTGACGCTGGCGCGGCGGGCGGCGGAGCTGGACCCGCTGGACGCGCGCGGCCATCTGACCCTCGCCTGGTCATACATGATGACGACCCGCTACCCGCAGGCCGACCTGCATCTGGAGATGGCGCGCGACCTGAACCCGAGCAACCCGTCCGTGCTGGTGTCGGCGGCGCAGGGCTTCGCCTTCGTGGACCGGACCGATGTCGCGCTCGATCTCATGGCGAACGCCTTCGAGCTCAACCCGCTGGTCCCGCCCCATCACTGGGCCCATCTGGCGGGCATCCGCTTCCTGCACGGCGACATCGAGGGCTGCGTCGAGGCCGCCGACCGGGCCGGGCAGTCGATCTTCAACATCCCGGCCTGGAAGGCCGCCGCCCTCGGCCGGCTCGGCGACACCCGACGGGCGCAGGAGGAGGCGCACCTCTTCCTGCGCAACGCCCGCGACGCCTGGCACGCCGAGACGGAATGCACCGACGCCGCCATCGTCGAGTGGTTCCTCAGCAGCTTCCCGATCCGCAACGTCGCCCGCTGGCGCGAGCTGCGGGAAGGCCTGATCCTGGCCGGCCTTCCCGCCTCCGATGTCGGCGAGGAGCAGCTCTACTGGCCTCACCGGCACTGACCGAAGCTGTCATCGTCGCTCCCCGGAAGCGACCATGTTCAGCCGTCCAGCGTGTTCTCGGGCCTACCTGTTCTTCCAGCGCTCGGCGAACGGGACCCCGCCCAGAGCCCAGTTCGTCAGCGGCTTCTCGTCGATGATCACGTGAATGCCCTCCGGGTCGATCTTGAACAGCTCGACATAGGCATCGGTGAGCACCTTGGCCAGCTTGGCCTTCTCGTCGACGGAACGGCCTTCCAGCAACTCGACACGGATGATCGGCATTTTCATCTCCTGGAGAATTGAGAGTGCAAAGGATGAGGGTTGAGACCATGCGACGGGCGGTCGGCCGACCGCCCGTTTCGTCATGCGGGAACCACGGCCCGGCTCTTCCAATGGGCGATGGTTCCCGCGGACAGGGCGATCAGGATCATGCCGAAGATGGCCTCGACCCCGATGGCCTCATCGAACAGCAGCCAGCCCCACAGGACCCCGAAGGCGATCGCGGCATAGATCGCCGTGGAGACCAGCAACGGCCCGCTGCGGGAAATGACCCAGAAGAACACCACGCCCTCGAGCGCTGTCACCGCGCCCCAGAGGAAGGTTTCGGGCGCGAAGGTCCAGGACAGCGCGGCCGCGGCCGGGAACAGCAGCTGCTGCCCCACCACCGCGACCAGGGCCAGGCCGAGGGAGCACAGGCTTTCCCCGGCGGCCACCAGGGTCGGCGGCTCGTCCTGCGGATAGGCCCGGTACACGAAGACCTGGTTGAGGGCATAGAGCAGCGGCACGGCCAGCGCCGCCAGGGTCTTCAGCGGCAGGCCGCCGGAGGCCTGGGCCAGCTCGCGCGAGACGATCAGGACCGTGCCGGAGAGGCCGAACGCGATCGCCAGCAGGACCGCGCCCGAGGGCCGCTCTCCCTTCAGAACGGCTGACAGGATGGCGACGAGCATCGGCGTCAGCGCCACCGAGACCGTGAGGAAGTACAGGGGGGCCTGGTCCGAGATCGAGGCCCGGACGCAGAGCGGCAGGAAGAAGCCGAGGGCTGCGGCGGTCAGGAAGAAGCGCCAGTTTCGGCACAGCCGCGACACTGCCTGCCGGCCGGGCCGGTTGTAGCAGACCAGCAGGGCCGCCGCGACGGCCACCGCCCCCAGCACGAAGGAGAACGGGTCGACCCCGCGCAGGGCGGCGTGCTTCACGATGGCGGGCTGCACGCCCCAGAGGAACCCGAGCAGGACGACCCGGAACAGATCGCCCTGCATGCTGCTCGATCGCATCGTCATCTCAATGCCCCTTCGCGTCCTGCGCGATGATGGCCCGGGCGGCGCGATGGCCGCTGTAGGTCACATGCGCCAGTGTTCCCGGGGCCGAGGCGTCGCCGACCAGGGCGATCGAGCCGGTTGCGCCCGCCGCGCCCTCCTTCAGCCCGTCATACAGCGCCCGGTCGGGCTCCCGCGCCGTCACCAGGAGGATCGCCTCGTGCTCGATCGCGCCGGCCTCGCCCGAGAACACGTTCTGCACCACCGCATGGTCCCGCTCGATCCGGGCCAACCGCCGATGCGGCACGATGCTCACCCCCAGCGCCATCATCCGGGCCTGGATGAAGTGCTGCTCCAGGGTCTTGTGCGTCCAGATGGCGACCTCGGCCGCCGGCGTGATGAAGGTGACTGCGACGCCTGCCGAGACGAGATACTCGGCCAGGGCGCTGCCGAGATAATAGTGGTCGTCGTCGTAGATCGAGACCTGCTTCGGCCAGGACCGCCCACCCGCCTTCAGCCCGGAGAGCACGTCGTCCGGCGTCAGCACCTCGGCCCCGGGCGCCGTCGGCACGGCGGACACGCTGGCCCGCCCCGCCCCGTCCCGCCGCCAGGCCGCACCGGTGGCGACGATGACATGGTCGTAGCCGGCCTCGGCGACGGCGGCCCCGGCGGCGGCCCGGCCGAGCACCAGCTCGACATCCGATTCGATGGCACGGCGGCGGAATTCGACGATGTCGATCCAGCGGTCGAGGCCGGGCAGCCGTGCCTCCTGCACCACGCGCCCGCCGACCTCGTCGCGGCCGTCCTGCAGGGTCACGCGATAGCCGGCGCGGGCCAGAATGCGGGCCGATTCGAGCCCGGCCGGCCCCGCCCCCACCACCAGGCACAGGGCCGACCTGTGCCGCCGGGGAATCCGTTCCGGATGCCAGCCCTCGCGCCATTCCACGCCGGCCGTGGGGTTCTGCGGGCAGCGGATCGGCGCCGCCGACAGGTCGCTGGCGATGCAGAGGTTGCAGGCGACGCATTGCACCACCTGGTCCAGCCGTCCCTGCTCGATCTTCTTCGGCAGGAACGGGTCGGCAATGGCGGGCCGCGCGGCGCCGATCAGGTCGAGCACCCCGTCGCGCACCAGCGTCACCATCTCGTCCGGGTCGGTGAAGCATCCGACGCTGAGGATCGGCTTGGTGGTGAGCCCGCGCACCTGCCGGAGCGCCGCGCGCGACGGGCTGCCGCTGCCGAAGCGCGCCGATCCCGATTCATTGCCGAGCCCGCCCACCACCACGTCCCACAGGTCGGGCAACTCGCCGACCAGGCCGAAGAACTCCTCCATCTCGCTGCTCCCGTCGACCGGCGAGGACAGCAGTTCGTCGAGCGTGATCCGCACCGCCAGGGCGCACTGGTCGCCGACCGCGTCGCGCGTGTCCTCGATCAGCTCCCGCAGCAGCCGGACGCGGTTCTCCAGGACCCCGCCATACTCGTCCTGCCGGTCGTTCGATCGCAGCGACAGGAACTGCGCCGGCAGCGACAGGACCAAGCTGGCATAGACATAGATGATATCGAACCCCGCCCGCCGGCCCCGCAGAGCGGCTTGGCGATGCCAGGACCGCAGATTCCGGATGTCGTCCCGGTCCATCCGGCGGGACTGCATCGGCTCCGGCATCAGCGGAAAGGTCAGCGCCAACGGCGCCGAAACCGGGCCCAGCGGATCTTCGCGGCTGAACAGGTTCATCGTGTTCAGACCGCCATGCGACAGCTCGAGCGCCGCCAGGGCCCCGTGCCGGTGCGCGGCCTCCGCGACCTTCGCCAGATAGGCGTCGTAGCTGTCGTCCCAGGCCCGGGACTCGATGTAGGGGGTCATGTCGGAGGACGGGTGGATCTCCGTCTGCTCGGTCGCGATCACCCCCCAGCCGCCCTCGGCCCGGATCTCGCGGAACCGGGCCGTGGCTTCGGGGTAGCGGTACCCCAGCCCGGTGCCGTGGGGGGTCTGATAGAAGCGGTTCCGGGTCCGGTGCGGACCGATCTGCACGCTCTCGAACAGAACCGCGTAGCGCGGGTCGGGCGCTTCGATGGCGCGCCGCATGGCGATGGTCATTGTCTGTCCCAGTTCGGCTGGTGATTTGCCCGCCCGACCCCGTACGCAATAAATGCGTCTTTTCTATGGCATTTTCATAAGCAAATTTTCGAAATCAGCCATGAATTGAAAGATAATGCTTTGCAGAACTGTTTGGGCAATACCGTGGCGCGTTCCCGCAAACCTTTGGAGGTTCACATGAACACCCATTCGACGATTGCCAGCGCCGCGGCCGCTCTGCAGTGCCGTGAGGTTCTTCAGTGCCGTGAGGCCCTGCAGTGTCGCGAAGCCCTGCAGTGCCGCGAGGTCCTGCAGTGCCGCGAGGTCCTGCAGTGCCGCGAGGTCCTGCAGTGCCGTGAAGTCCTGCAGTGCCGCACGCGCTGACCGACCGGTGATCTCGTGGGAGATGCCGTGCGGTGCGTCGCCGGCATCTCCCACGACCAGACGATGGGGTGGGGCGTGGAGACCGAGTGTTCCCTGGCGGCCGCATGGTCGGACGAGTTGCAGGCGCTGGTGCAGGCCGGCCTCGTCGCCTCTCCGGTCGCGGTCGACGGCCTGGCCGACGAGCCCCGCTTCCCCGCTTATGTCTGCCGGGCCGCGGCCCGGCCGGACGTATCGGACGACGATATCCCTGCGAGCGGCTTCGGCGTCGACCCGGACGATGCGCTGGCCCGGCTCAAGGCCGCCGGCGAGTGCCTGGAGACCCTCTGCGGCCTGGCCGCCCAGTCGGTCGACGCCGGCGCGGATCCGGATCCGGAGACGACCGGCGCTGTCGTCCGCGAGCTGACCGGGCTGAACAAGGATACGCTGGACCGGATCCTGCCGTCGCTCGCCAGGATCCCCGCCCGGAACCCTGTCACCGGGGCGGCGGCGGCGCTGCCGGCCCAGCTCGTTTCGCTGTCCGCCCGCCACAGCGCCGAACCGCAGCTGCTGCCGGAGCGGACCAGCGGCGGCTTGGCCTTCGGCCGGATCGGCACCGGCCGGGCCCTGGTCTCCGCCATCCTCGAGCAGGTCGAGCGCGATGCCGCGGCCGCTGCCTTCGCGCAGCCCCGGCGGCTCCGGCGCCTGGCCGAGCTGCCTGGGCCGGCCGCGGCCCTGGCCGGCCGGATCGAGGATTGCGGACTGGCTTTGCATGTGTTCGACATCACCTCGGATCTCGGCATCCCGACAATCGCGTGCCTCGCGGTCGATGACAGCGGCAGGGGCCCGTTCCTGACGGCCTCGGCCGCATCCCGCCTGGACTATGCGACGGCGCTGGAGAAGGCCCTTCTCGAGGCCGTCCAGGGCCGCTCCGCCTTCCGGGCCTGGGAGGACCGGATCCGGGCCCGCTACATCGAGCGGCCGGATGATATCCGCGGCGGGCTGGACCGGATCGCCTGGTGGTGGGACGCCCCCGCCCGCCGCGCCGACCTGGCGTTCTATCTGGACGGGGCCGGCCGGCTGCCCCGTGTCGATCTGACCGCGCAGCTGGGTCCGGACGACGTCTTCGCCGCGCTGCGCCGCCACGGCCTGGATCTCTGGATCGCCGATCTGACGCTGCCCGAGGTCCGCGCGGTCGGCTACGAGACCGTCAAGGCGATCATCCCCGGCCTCCATCGCCTGCACATGTCCGAAGCCGCCGCGCAGGCCGTCAGCCGCCACTATGGAATCCTGCAGCCTGATCCGGGTGCGCCGCCGCATCCCATGGCCTAGATCCCGGTCATCCCCGCTGGTCGAGGCTCAGCGGATAACGCAGCGGATGGTGGCTGGAGAAGGTCATGTTCACCGGACGGCCCTGCGGGTCATAGGCGATCTGCTCGATCGTCAGAACCGCAGCGGGCGGGGTCAGCTCCAGCAGCTCCACCTCCTCCGCATTCGCCAGCCGGGCGCTCATCGTGGTGCGGCCGCGGTCGGGGCGCAGCCGGTAGCGGTCGCGCACCTCGGCATAGAGCGAGCGGTTCCCGGTCGACCAGTCGAGCTCGAGGATCCCCGGCACCAGCCGGGCGGCGAACCAGTCCTGGGTCAGCACCACCGGCTGGCCGTCCAGGCAGCGCAGGCGCTTCAGCATCACCACATCGGCGCCGGGCGGCAGGAACAGCGGCCGCGCCACCTCCGCCGGCGCGCGGCAGACGGTGCCCTCGATCAGCCGGCTGGTCGGCGTCCGGCCGTGCGCCTCGGCAATGGCGGTGAAGCTGCGCAGCAGGTGCAACTCGTAGGTCTCCTCCCGCCGCGCCACGAAGAAGCCGCGGCCGGGATGGCTGTGCAGCCAGCCTTCCTGCACCAGCTCGCGCACCGCCTGGCGCACGGTGATGCGGCTGACGCCGTACTGCTTCTCCAGCTCGCGCTCCGACGCCAGCTTGGCGTCGGCGCCGAGCTCGCCGCGCTCGATCTGCTCGCGCAGCCGCTGCTTGATCTGGCGGTAGAGGGGCTGCGGGTCATCGCGCCGCAGCCCGTCGCCGGCGGATCCATCGCTGAGGGGGCCGTCGGTCATGGCGCGGGGAAAGGCCTCTCGACAGGGGCGGAGATCACCCAAGCTGCATACACGCAAATCGGGGGTCGGGCCATAATTGACATGACTGGTTATAACCAGTCATAACTCAGGCCGGTTCGCGGGAGGCACCATGAAACTGACCCTGGTCGGCGGCGGCGGCGTCCGCGCCCCCCTGTTCATCGAATCGGCGCTGCGCCGGGCGGAGTGGAGCAACCTGACCGAGCTGTGCCTGCTCGACATCGACGGGCCGCGGCTGGAGCTGTTCGGCGGCCTCGGGGCCGAGATCGCCCGGCGGACCAACTCGCCCGTCAAGATCACCACCAGCCTGGATCCGGAGCGTGCCCTGGACGGCGCCGCCTATGTCGTGACCACGGTCCGGCCGGGGCTGGAGGAGGGCCGGATCAAGGACGAGCGGATCGCCCTGGCGCATGGCGTGCTGGGCCAGGAGACGACCGGCCCGGGCGGCTTCGCCATGGCGCTGCGCAGCATCCCGACCATCCTGGGCTATGCCGACCTGCTGCAGCGGGTCAGCCCCGATGCCTGGCTGTTCAACTTCACCAACCCGGCCGGCCTGGTCACCCAGGCGCTGCGCGACGCCGGCCACGACCGGACCATCGGCATCTGCGACGGCGCCAACGCCGCCCAGTCGGCCGTGGCGCGCTGGTTCGACGTGCCGGAGAAGGCGGTCCGCACCGAGGTGTTCGGCCTGAACCACCTGTCCTTCACCCGCCGCGCCGAGATCGGCGGCGAGGATGTGCTGCCGCGCCTGCTGGCCGACGACGCCTTCCTGGCGGCCTCGGCCCAGAAGGTGTTCAGCCCGCGCGTGGTCCGCCGCCACGGGATGTGGATCAACGAGTACCTCTACTACTTCTACTATGCCGAGAAGGCGGTGGAGGCGATCCGGTCGGACGTCCGCACGCGGGGCGAAGAGGTGCGCGACTTGAACCACGGGCTGATCGAGCAGCTGACGGCGCTGGACTGGCGCCGCAATCCGGACAAGGCGCTGGAAGCCTATTACGCCTATGCCCATCGCCGCAACGCCACCTACATGCACTATGCCCAGGAGGGGGCGCCGAGCATGGAGGAGGCCGATCGGGCGCTGGCCGCCGGCGCCCATGCGCCGCTGGGCGACGAGGGCGAGGGCTATGCCGGCGTCGCCCTGGACCTGGTCGACGCGCTGGAGACCGGCAAGCCGCTCTACAGCGGGCTGAACGTGCCGAACCGGGGCGCCATCGAGGGCTTGCGCGACGAGGATGTGGTCGAGGTCAGCTGCGTGGTCGACCGCGACGGCGTGCGGCCGTTGCCGATCGGCCCGATGCCGGAGGCGCAGGCCCAGTTGGTGCACGACATCAAGCGCTACGAGCGGCTGGCGGTGCAGGCGATCCGCGAGCGCGACCGCGACCTGGCGGTCGAGGCGCTGGTGGCGCATCCGCTGGTGCTGTCCTATTCCCGGGCCGAGGCGCTGGTCGACGAATACCTCGCCGCCCACGCCCCCTATGTCGGCAACTGGCCATGACCGGTCAAACGCAGGGCGGCTGCGACGTCGTCGTGGTCGGCGAATACTACTGGGACCTGATCTTCACCGGCCTGCCGGAGGTGCCGCGGCTGGGCGCCGACCTGTTCGCCCGCGACTTCGCCACCCTGCCGGGCGCCAGCTTCACCACCGCTGCCGCGGCGCATCGCCTAGGCCTGCGCACCGCCTGGGCCGCCGATTTCGGCACCGACCTGTTCAGCCGGCTGGCGCTGGAGGCGGCGCGGGCGGAGGGGCTGGACGACCGTCTGTTCCGCCGGCTGGACCACCCGCTGGAGCGGGTCAGCGCCGCCTTCTCCTTCGCCCATGACCGCGGCTTCGTCAGCTACGCCGTGCGCGACGACCTGCCGCCGACACCGGAAGCGCTCGCCGAAGTGGCGCCCAAGGCGCTGCTGCTGCAAAGCTTCCGGCTGCAGCCGGAATTGCTGGCCCTGGCGCGGGCGGCCAAGCGGCAGGGCATCCTGGTCTATCTCGACTGCCAGCACGTGCCGCACCGGATCGATACGCCCGGCGTGGCCGAGCTGTTCCGGGAGGTCGACGTCTTCGCGCCGAACGAATCCGAGGCCCTGGCCTTCACCGGCGCGCCGGATGTCAGTACGGCGCTGGAGCGGCTGTCGGGGATGGTGCCGACCGTCCTGGTCAAGCGCGGCGCCGCCGGCGCCATCGGGGTCAGCCGGGGCGAGCGCTGCGCCGTGCCGGCCCCGGCGGTGACTGTGGTCGACACCACCGGCGCCGGCGACAGTTTCAACGCCGGCTTCCTCTATGGCCGGCTGCGCGGCTTCGACTTCCGCGACAGCCTGGCCCTGGCCGCCTGCTGCGGCGCGCTCGCCACCACCGATTACGGCGGGCGGGCGCTGCCGCGCGAGGCCGAGCTGCTGGCGATGATCCGACACGAGGCCCCGGCCTCCATAATCTAAGCCTTGGTCCGGCCAGGGCCGGACCGGGAGCGGCGGGACCAACCCGCCCGGCAACGACAAGATTTCTCAAACAGGGGCTTGAACGGAGGGACCCGTGAAGATTGCCACCCTATCCCTGACCGCCGCGCTGGCCGCTTTTGCCGCCGGCGGTGCCGAGGCCGCGACGGTGAAGCTGTTCTGCGGCGCCACCGATTACGATCTGTGCAGCAGCGCCGCCGAGGCCTGGGCCAAGCAGAGCGGCAACACCGTCTCGATCAACAAGATGCCGGCGGTCTGGGACGACGCCGTGCCGCTGTACCAGCAGATGCTGGCGGCGAAGTCGACCGATGTCGACGTGCTGGTCATCGACGTGATCTGGATGGGCATGCTGAAGAACCATCTGCTCGACCTCGGCGCGATGGTGCCGAAGGAGGAGGTGGCGGCGCATTTCCCGACCACGATCGACGCGGCGACGATCGACGGCCACCTGCTGGCCCTGCCCTGGTACATGGACACCGGCCTGATCTTCTACCGCAAGGACCTGCTGGAGAAGTACGGCAAGCCGGTGCCGAAGACCTGGGCCGAGCTGACCGAGACCGCCAAGGCGGTGCAGGACGGCGAGCGCAAGGCCGGCGATGCCGACATGTGGGGCTTCGTCTGGCAGGGCAAATCCTATGAGGGGCTGACCTGCGACGCCATCGAATGGGTCGCCAGCACCGGTGGCGGCACCATCATCGACGCCAAGGGCGACGTCACCATCGACAACCCGAAGGCGGCCCAGGCGCTGACCCTGGCGCATGGCTGGATCGACACGATCAGCCCGCAGGGCGTGCTGGGCTACGACGAGGAGAGCTCCCGCGCCGTGTTCGAGAGCGGCAAGGCGGTGTTCCTGCGCAACTGGCCCTATGTCTGGGGCACCTCGCAGGCCGCGGGCGGCGCCCTGGTCGGCAAGGTCGGGGTCGCGGCGCTGCCGGTCGGCGCCCAAGGCGAGAAGTCGAGCGGCTGCCTGGGCCCCGCCTATCTCGGCGTGTCGAAATATTCCGAGAACAAGGAGGCGGCGGTCGAGCTGATCCGCTACATGACCGGCGCCGCCGACCAGAAGCGCCGGGCGATCCAGGGCGCCTACAACCCGACCGTCACCGCGCTGTACGAGGACCCGGAGGTGCTGGCCAAGCTGCCCTTCCTGAAGGACACGCAGGCCGCCTTCGCCGACAGCATCGCCCGCCCCTCCGCCGCCACCGGCGCCAGCTACAATCGCGTCTCGCAGGCCTTCTCGAAGTCGGTGCACGCGGTGCTGACCGGCGACGAGCAGCCCGACGCCGCCGTGGCCGCCCTGGCCAAGGAGCTGGAGCGGCTGCGGCAGCGGGCGAAGTGGTGATCGCGCGGCAGGGATAAGCGGGTGTTGCCTCCTTCGACCGGCCCTTCCCTTTTAGCCCCCCCTCCCCTTGCGGGAGGGGGGCAGGGGGAGGGGTCTG
>NZ_JBHYMS010000090.1:0-19376 GCF_042743185.1 Inquilinus sp. NPDC058860
CCTAGTGAGAGGTCTGCGTTTTGCGCTTTCGCGAGGGGACGCGCGCGGACCCCTCCCCCTGCCCCCCTCCCGCAAGGGGAGGGGGGACAAAAAAGGAATGCGTTCCAGCTATTCTGAACGTTTGCGCGAACCGGCCTCACTGCACCGTCCCCCGGGCCTCGGGCGCGAGCGAGACGGCGTGGACCAGGCGTTCGACCGACAGCCCGGCCTCGTCGATCTCGGCGACGATGCGGCCGTCGCGGAACACCACGGCGCGGTGGCAGATCTGGGCGACCTCCTCGACATCGGTCGAGACCAGCACCACGGCCAGGCCGCGCTGCACGGCGTCCGCCAGCAGCCGGTAGATCTCGGCCTTGGCGCCGACATCGACCCCGGCGGTCGGGTCTTCCAGCACCAGCACCCGGCCGCCGATGCGCAGCCAGCGGGCCAGCACCACCTTCTGCTGGTTGCCGCCGGACAGGGTCTCGACCGGCATCGACGGGTCGTTCGGCCGCAGCCCGACCCGGCCGCCCAGCAGCGCCGTCTCGGCCGCCTCGTCGGCGGCGCCGCGCCAGGCCAGCAGGCCGCGGCCGCAGGCGGAAGGGTTGAGGAACATGTTCTCGCGCACGCTCAGGCCCGCGGCCACCGAATCGGCGTTGCGGTCGGCCGCGACGAAGCCGATGCCGGCGCCGATCGCCCGCGGCGGCGATGCCAGGTCGCAGGGCGTGCCGTCCAGCCGCACCGTCCCGGCCTCCAGCGGCAGCAGGCCGAACAGGGCGCGGCCGACCAGCTCCTGCCCGGCGCCGCGCAGGCCGACCAGGCCGACGATCTCGCCGCCCGGCACGGCCAGGTCGACCGGCCCGACATCGCCGATCACGGCGCCGTCCAGCCGCAGCACGGCGTCGCCGCCGCGGCGCGGCGGGCGCACGAACAGCGACTCCGGCGGCCGGCCGATGATCAGCCGGACCAGCGCCTCGGGCTCGGTCGCCCTGGTCTCCTGCACCGCCACCAGCCGGCCGTCGCGCAGCACTGCCAGCCGGTCGGCGATGGCGTAGACCTCGTCCAGCCGGTGCGAGACATAGATCATCGACACGCCGCGCGACTTCAGCCCGCGCAGCACCCGGAACAGCCCCTCAACCTCCTCCTGCGGTAGGCTGGCGGTCGGCTCGTCCAGCACCAGGATGTCGGGGCGGGCTCCCAGCGCCCGGGCGATCGCCACCAGCGATTTCTCGGTCCGGGTCAGGGTCTGCACCCGCCGGCCGGGGTCGATGCCCTCGGCCACCAGGGCCAGCGAGGCGCGGGCCGTGGCCTCGACCCGGCGCCAGTCGATCAGGCCCAGGCGCCGGGGAAAGCCTTGGGCGAAGGCGATGTTCTCCGCCACCGTCATCCAATCGATCAGGCCGAGATCCTGGTGGATGAAGGCGATCCGGCCGTGGCCGGATCTCGGGTCATAGGCCGCGCCGTTCAGCCGGATCTCGCCGGAATCGGGGGCGTGCACGCCGGCCAGCATCTTGATCAGGGTGGATTTGCCGGCGCCGTTCTGGCCCAGCAGCGCCAGGATCTCGCCCGGGCGCAGCGCCAGGTCCAGGTCGTCGACCGCCAGCGTGCCGCCGAAGCGCTTGGCCAGGCCGCGGAACTCCAGGACCGGCGGCGCCGATCGCAGCTCCATGGGCTTCCTCCTGCACCCCCGCCTCGGCTCGGCCGGGCGGATTGTGGAGAGGAGTGTGTCAGAAACGTCGCGTGAGCGTCTTCCGGAAATCGCCCATAATCTTACGCGAAGGGGCCAATCATGCCCTGCCGAGCCGGGAGGACGCCATGTCGCCGTTCGCGACCACCCCTACCTGTCCCGAGCATGCCGGGCTGTCGCGCTGCGGCCGGGTGGCCGAACGGTCGGCCGGCGACCCCAAGCACAAGGTGGTGCATGTCCGCGCCGGACGGCTGGAGCTGGAGGGGCCGCGCGGCGTCTGGGCGATCCTGCCGACCCATATGGTGTTCATCCCGGCCGGGCGGCCCTACGAGATCCGCACCGATGACGGGACGGAGGTGGCGGTGGTCCATCTCGATGCGCCGATGACGCCCTGGCACCACGACGGCTGCTGGGCCGCCGGCACCAGCCCGCTGGCGCGCGAGATGGTCGACTACGCCCTGCGCTGGCCGCGCGGCCGCGACCGCGACGACCCCATCGCCGGCTCGTTCTTCCGCACCTTCGGGCTGCTCTGCGCCGACTGGTTCAGCCGGCAGCGCATCCTGTGGCTGCCGACCGGCCAGTCGCCCGGGATCCGGGCCGCGATCCGCCATGTCATCGCGCATGTCGACGACGGCTCGCTGGACGGGGCGGCCAGCGCCGCCCGGCTGTCGCCGCGGACGCTGCGCCGGCGCTTCCGCGAGGACACCGGCATGACCTGGCGCCAGTTCGTGCGCGAGGCGCGGATGATGCAGGCGATGGAGATGCTGGCCTCGGGCCGGCACCGGATCAGCGACGTCGCCATGGCAGTCGGCTTCAGCAGCTTCGGCGCCTTCACCCAGGCCTTCAGCGCCTGCGTCGGCCGCACCCCGAGCGATTTCGCCCGCAGCCAGCGCGGCGGGCCCCGCGCCGCGCTCGGCCGTCCCGCCGTGCCAGCCTGATCGGTGGCAGTCAGTCCAGCAGGGCCTTCAGCATCCGCGCCGGATCGGCCAGGAAGCGGCGGGTCACCGCGACATGCTCGATCGTGTCGTAGGCGACCGGCCCGATCCGGCCGTCGCGGATCTCCAGGATCGCGGCACCGGGCAGCGCCATCAGGATCGGCGAATGCGTGGCCACGATCAGCTGCGCGCCGGCCTCCGCCGCATCATGCAGCAGGCGCAGCAGCGCCAGTTGCCGGGTCGGTGACAGCGGTGTCTCCGGCTCGTCCAGGAAGTACAGGCCGGCGCCATGCACCCGCCGCTGCAGGATCGACAGGAAGCTCTCGCCATGCGATCGGCCGTCGGGGTCCGAGGCGCGGATGGCGGCGGCCATGCCGGCCAGCAGCCCGCCCGATTTCTGCTTCCAGGCCTCGCTACCCTCTGGGTCGTCGCGGATCTCCCGCGCCTCGGCCTCCAGCTCGTCGGCCTCGGTCAGCTGCGCCTTGACGTGGCCGAACACGTCCTCGGCGCGCAGGAACATCTTCACCCGCGGATGGCGCCGCCGCACGAACAGCAGGCCCTCGGCGAATCGCCGGGCGGCTGCCAGCATCGGGTCGCGGCGGATCTCCTGCACCGAGCCGACGGCATAGGCGCCCATGCCGGCGGCCAAGCCCTCGATCAGAGTGGACTTGCCACAGCCATTCTCGCCGACCAGGAAGGTGACCGGCGCGGTGAAGGCCAGCCGCTCCAACCCGGCCACGACCGGGATCGTCCAGGGGAAGCGGCCGTCGGGCGCGAAGCCGGGGCGGCGGCGGATTTCGGCGAGGTACATCGGCGGCGGCCTGGGCTCTGGCTTGGGAGCCAGCATAGCGCACCTTCCGGCGCCGTCACGCGGCCGCACGAGCATTGCTGCTGCGACGCTGCGCGGTCTCGCCTTCTTTCGGCCGCTTTGGCATGCAGGGTGGGATGCCTCCCTGCCATCGCGGTGCCATCCGGCCGAACATGATCCTTCGCGCGTTCCTCCTCCGCTTCCTGTTTCTCCTGGCCCTCTTGCCGGCGGCGCTGCCGGCCGCGGCGCAGCAGCAGGAGGCGCCGAAGCCCGATTTCGCGACGCAGAGCGCCGGCTGGCTGGGCACCCTCGACCAGCTTCAGGTCCAGCTCTCGGCCCTGGGCCTGACGGAGGACAGCTACAACGCCCTGCGCGACCAGGCTGCCGCGATCGTCGACCAGGCCGGCCAGGCCGCCGATGCCGCCCGCGCCGCCGCCGCCGAGGCCAAGCAGATGGCCGACGCGCTGGGGCCGCCGCCGGCCGAAGGGGCGCCGCCCGAAGCCGAATCGGTCACGGCCGACCGCAAGCGCCTGGCCGACCAGGCCGCCGCGGCCGACGGCCAGGCCAGGCAGGCGGACCTGATCCGCGCCCGCGCCGACATCCTGCTGCGCAGCGCCGCGGCGGCGCGGCTGGACCAGTTCCGCCGCAACCTGCTGTCGGTGGCGCCGGCGGCCTTCGATCCCGAGACCTGGGTCGAGATCCCGGACCAGACCGGCTACCTGCTGATGCGGCTGTTGCGGCCGTTCCAGGACCATGGCAGCGCCGGCTGGGACGGGGTGGGCGAGATGGCGCGCCGCATCCTGTTCGCCGCCATCGGCCTCGGCATCGGCTGGCTGGTGCGGCGCTGGCTGCTGCGCCATTTCGGCCGGCGCCCGTCGGAAACCGTGCCGTCCTTCGGCCGCCGGGTCGCGGCCGCCGCCGTCCACACCATCGCCCATGGCGTGCTGCCGGCGATGGTGACGCTGGCGGCGGCGGTGATCTGCGCCGGCTGGCTCGGCGACCGGCCGGCCAGCTATGTCGCGATGATCGCGCTGGGCGTCCTGGCCTGGGGCGTCGTCGCCTATTTCCTGACCTCGGCCGCGACCGCGGCGGTGCTGACCCCGGACGAGCCGGCTTGGCGCCTGATCGAGCTGACCGACGCCTCGGCGCGGGCGCTGCATCGCGCCCTGCAGGCGGCGATCGTGATCTGGGCCGTCGCCGGCATGACGCTCGCGATTGCCGACGGGCGGATCCTGCTGCAGAGCGAGCTGCGCGCCCTCCTGGTCGCCGCGGCGCTGACCGCCGGGGCGATGGCGCTGCTGACCGCGCTGCCCGGATCGCTCTGGGGCCATCGCGCCGACCTGCCGGCCGTGCCGGAGGGCGAGGCCGCCGACGACCGTCCGGCCTCGCGGCCGCCCGGGCGCTGGCCGCGGCTGCGCCTGCTGGCGGCGCTGCTGGCCGTGGTGGTGATGGTGGCGGGGCTGATCGGCTACCAGAAGCTGGCGCTCTATATCGCCTATCTGCTGGCGTCCGCGATCGGCATCGGCACCGCATTCCTGATCCTGCGCCGCATGGTGCAGGAGGCGACCGGCCGCTTCCTGACCCAGCCGGTCGGCGCCACCGCCAAGCTCCGCCATTCGCTGTTCCCGAACGACCGCGGCCTGTGGGCGTTCGAGACCGGCGCCGGCCTCTCGGCCGACATCGTCTTCGGCGTCGCCGCCTTCCTGGCCCTGGCCCCGGTGCTGGGGCTCAGCGCCGGCGACATCTCGGCGATCGGCGCGGCGATCCTGAACGGGGCCACGGTCGGCGGCGTCCGCATCGCGCCGCTCGACATTCTCGGCGCCGCGGTCGCTTTCACCCTCGGCATCACCGCCACCCGCTTCCTGCAGCGGCGGCTCGATTCGCGCTTTCTCGACAAGCTGCAGATCGACCTGGGCCTGAAGAACTCGATCCGCACCGGCATCGGCTATCTCGGCGTGCTGCTGGCGGCGCTGCTCGGCGTCGGCGTGCTCGGACTCGACCTGTCGAACCTCGCGCTCATTGCCGGCGCCCTGTCGGTCGGCATCGGCTTCGGCCTGCAGAACATCGTCCAGAACTTCGTCGCCGGCCTGATCCTGCTGGTCGAGCGGCCGGTCAAGGTCGGCGACTGGGTGGTGATCGGCGGGGCCGAGGGCGTGGTCCGGCGGATCAGCGTCCGCGCCACCGAGATCCAGACCTTCCAGCGCTCCTCGGTGATCGTGCCGAACGGCAACCTGATCTCGTCCCAGGTCGTCAACTGGACGCACAAGGACAAGAACGGCCGGGTCGACATCCCGGTCTCGATCGCCGCCACGGCCGATGTCGAGAAGGCCCGCGACATGCTGCTGGAGATCGCCAAGGCCGACAGCCGGGTCAGCGCCTTCCCGGCGCCGGTGGTGGCGTTCAAGGCCTTCAGCCCGGCGTCCCTCGACCTCGAGCTGCGCTGCCACATCTCCAACGTCGACAACTTCGCCGGCGTCGGCACCGATCTGCGCTTCGCCATCTGGAAGGCGTTCCGCGAGGGCGGCCTGGCCTTCCAGCCGGCCGCGGCCGACATCTCGCTGCCCCAGGCGGTGCAGGTGCTGGCGACCGCGGTGCGCGAGCGCGACGGCGCCCGCGGCGCGGCCCACGGCGACGCATCTGAGCCCGAGACGGTGCGGGAGCCGTCGCATGCTGCATGACCTCGGCCGCGTCGTCGGCGCCATCGCCCGCGACCGGCTGGACGAGGCGGCGGTGTACCGGCGCGAGCGGCTCTACGCCCGGCCGCGGGCGCCGGCCGGGCCGCCGGGCGTGCTGGAATGTCCGATCTGCGGCATCCGGGCGCGCCGCTTCCTGCGCTTCGGCCTGGAAGGGCGGCGCAACGCCATGTGCCCGGGCTGCGGCAGCGTCGAGCGGCACCGCTTCCTCTGGCTCTATCTGACCGCCCGGACCAACCTGCTGGCCGGCCGGCACCGGGTGCTGCACGCGGCGCCCGAGCCGTGGCTGGAGGCGCGGCTGCGCGGGCTGCCGAACCTCCGCTACCGCTCGGTCGACCGGTTCAGCCCCTTCGCCGACATCCAGGCCGACCTGACGGCGCTGCCCTTCGCCGACGCGGCCTTCGACGTGGTGATCGCCAACCATGTGCTGGAGCACATCCCCGACGACGGCGCGGCGATCGCCGAGCTGGCACGGGTGCTGCGCCCCGGCGGCCGCGCCATCCTGATGGTGCCCTTCGACCCGAAGGGGCCGACGCAGGAGGGCGCGGATATCGCCGACCCGGCCGAGCGGATGCGCCGCTTCGGCCACCCCTACCACTACCGCATCAACGGCCGCGACTTCCCCGGCCGGCTGGAAGCGGCCGGGCTGGCGCCCATGGTGGTCGACAGCCGCGTCCTGCTGCGGCCGCATCTCCGCCGTCGCTTCCGGGTGAACCGGAATCATCTGTTCGACTGCCGGAGGCGTCGATCGGGCGGCTTGAATAGCATTTAGCGGATATTGTCTCTTGTTCTGGGATTCAAATCTTTAGATCCGATAAAGAGTCCGCAGAAAGTTCGCGCTGAATTCTTTGTTTTCAGGTTGATCGGCCAACGAAGTCTCCGTATTGATGCGACGGGGGCGGATGAAACCCTGCATAAGAATGCCGGGAGCGGGCGCCCTGGTTCGAACTCTGACCAGGATGGCGGCAGATGAAGAGTCTGACCTTGTGTGCGGCGGGAACCGTTGCCCTGTTGCTGGCCACGCCCGTCATGGCCCAGCAGCCGGCGAGGGGGATCTATCTCGGCGCGGGCGCCGGCGTGAACATCCGGCAGGACCAGAAATGGACTTTCGACGACCCTATCACCGACGGCCATGCCGACGTCTCCTTCGACACGGCGCCGGCCGGCAACATCTATATCGGCTATGATTTCGGCGCGATCCGGGCGGATCTCGAAGGCAGCTTCCGCCAGAACGACATCGGAACCACCAAGCTGAGCTATGATTCCTTCCGGCTGAACCGGTTCATCACGGTCCCCGGCGCCGACGACGTCAAGGTCAACATCAAGGGCCATGAGCGCACCATCGGCCTGATGGCCAATGTCTATTACGACTTCGAGTTCGGCTCGCCCTTCGTGCCTTATGTCGGCGGCGGCATCGGCGTCGGCTTCAACACCTGGAAGGTGAAGGCCAAGGATTTCAACATCGACTTCGAGTACGACTCGCCGCTCTTCGCCTATCAGGGCATCGCCGGCGTGTCCTACTACATCACGCCGAAACTGGCGGCGAACCTGGAGTATCGCTATTTCGGCGAGACCGATGCCGAATTCACCTCCGGCAGCACCAAGGTCAAGCTCGACGCCCCGGCGAACCACACCATCCTGCTCGGCATCAAATACGTCTTCGAGTTCGGCGCCGCCTCGGGCGAGCCGGCGCCGGAGGTCCCGGCCGACACCGGCCAGCGCAGCTATCTGGTGTTCTTCGACTTCGACAGCTCGAGCCTGACGCCGGAGGCGCGGTCGATCGTCGCCTCGGCCGCCACCGACGCGCTGCGGGGCGAATCGACCCGGATCGGCGTCACCGGCCACACCGACCGCTCCGGCACCGACGCCTACAACCAGGCCCTGTCGGTGCGCCGGGCCGAGGCAGTGCGTCGCGAGCTGGTCGCGGACGGCGTCGCCGACAGCCTGATCGTGGTCCGCGGCGTCGGCGAAGCCGACCCGCTGGTCCCGACCGCCGACGGCGTGCGCGAGCCGCAGAACCGCCGGGTCGAGATCGTCATGAACTGAGGCGGAAGGGCGTGGGCCGGGCGACCCCGGCCTACGCCGCCGTCACCAGCATCCAGCCGCCCCACAGGATCAGCCCGGCGCCGGCGGCGCGGCCGAGCCAGGGGCCGCCGGGGACCGTCTTCTCCAGCAGGACGAACAGCGCGATCGCGCCGATCCAGGCGAGGTTCATCACGCCGCCGACGAACAGCAGCAGCATCAGCGCCCAGCAGCAGCCGAGGCAGAACAGGCCGTGGCGCAGGCCGAGGCCGAACGGCCCGGACCGGCGATGGCGGGTGAGGAACTCGACCGGCGACCGGCAGCGGACGAGGCAGCCCTGCTTCAGCGGGGTGAGCTGCCAGGCGCCGGCGACCACCAGCGCGCCGCCGGCCAGAACCGCGTTGGCGGTCGCCATCGCCGGGGACAGCAGGGCCAGCGAATCGAGCCGCCACTGCAGGGGCGTCGCCAGGATGCTGAAGCCGCCCCAGACCGCGAGATAGCCGAGCGCGAACCGCAGCGTCGCGTCATGCGGGGCCGCCTGCCGGCGATGGCGTTGCAGCGCGGCGTAGGTCAGCACCATCGGCGCCGCCCCGGGCAGCATCATCGCCACCATCATCACCGCCCACATCGCCGCCATCAGGGCGAAGGTGGCGCCGGTCCAGGGCATGGGCATTGCCGGATCCATCGCCATGCCGGGCATCTCCATGTCGGGCATCGTCGTCCCAGGCATCTCCGTGCCGATGCCGAGGCCGACATAGGTCCAGGCCGCGATGCAGGCGCAGGCCAGGGCGACCAGCGTCATCAGGCGGTCGCGGCGGAGCACCGCCTCGATCGCGGAGGAGGCCCCGGCGTTCATCGCCACCAGCTACGCCACGATGCCGGCGTTGCTGAGATGGATGCGGGCGAACTGGGCATAGGTGCCCGCCAGGTCCAGCTCGATTCCGGCGGTGGCCTTGGTGGTGCCGCTGCCGATCTCGGCCAGGCGGTATTCGAAGCCCTTGGGCAGGTCGATGCGGACGCGGTGCTCGGCGCCGGTCACCGGGTTGCGGATCGGCTCGGCATCGATCTCGACCACGCCCGGCACGACGACGCGCCCGCGGCGGCGGTCGACGTCGATCTCGATGTCGATCGGCTTGAACAGGGTCTCGAGCCGGTTCGGCGACATGGCGGCGAACACCCACCACATGGTCGCCATGTCCTCGGTCTCCTGGCCGGTCATGATCTTCTGCAGCGCGTCGCGTTGCGCGGCGTCGGCGCGCTCGTCGACGATCAGCTGCATGGTGCCGTTGCCGTGATGCACCGGCCCGGGCCAGCGATACAGGCCGCCGGCCCGCAGCCCGTCGAGGCCGACATCGCCGAAATGTCCCGTCTCGATCAGGAAGCCGGCCGCGGCCCGGCAGTGCCCATGCGTCGGCAGGTCGTTGAACTGGCACGGGCAGCCGTAGGAGCAATTGCAGTTGGCGAGCTCCGTCGCCTTCAATTCCCATTCCACCATCGTCTTGGCCTCCCCGAAGGTTCTCTGGAGCAGCCGCAACAGTCGATAGACGCATAAAAAGATATGAAAATATTACGCTTTTCGCGCGGCGGCGGCAATATCCGCCATCCGGAGGAGGTCTCTATCGCCCCTCGCGCCGCCAGGCGGCCATCAGCCCGCCGAGGCCGAGGAACAGGGCGATCAGCGGCGGCAGCAGCGGCGTCTCGGTCATGCCGGTGACGGTGTAGTCGCCATTGCCGCGCAGCCCGAACCAGCCGGCGCCCGCCGCCGCCCGGTCCGGCCGGGTGCGGCGCAGGGTCGGCACCCCGTCCGAGGCCAGCCAGGCGACGCCGCCGCCGCTGGCCTCGGTCACCGGCGCCAGCTTGTCGGTCACCGCCCGCATATCGCTCAGCTCCGGCGGGTTCAGCGTGCCGACGACGGCCAGCGCGGTCTTGTCGCCGTCGCTGACGCGGTAGATGCCCGGCCCCTGGGCGTTGACCCGGCCGGCATAGAGGCCGGGCGAGGCCTCGCTCAGCGTCACGCTCTGGGTCTTGCCGTCCGGGTCGGTCACGGTGACCGGCGGGTTGCTCTGGTCCAGGTTGCGGCGGCGGATCTCGATGCGCTGCCCCGCCGCCTCGGCGCGCAGCACGTTCTCCTCCAGCTCCGGCTCGCGCATCAGCCAGTGCGCCAGGCGGCGCAGCAGCTCCGCCTGCGGGCCGCCGCCCTCGAAGCCGCGGCTCCACAGCCAGATCTGGTCCGACGCCATCTGCGCCACCCGGCCCTCGCCGACCCGGTTGAGCACCAGCAGCGGCCGGTCGCCGATCCCGGTCATCACCACGTTGCCGCCATGCGGCACCACGTCGATCTGGCGGAACCAGCGGCCCCAGCTCGGGCCTCCGCCGGGGCCGCCGGTCGATCCCTCCAGCGTCGCCGTCACCGGATGGCGCTGCCCCAGCTCGGTCACCACCGGCTGGAAGCCCTGCTCCAGCACCTCGCCGGTCGGCTCGGCCGGCAGGATGTTGCCGATCGGGGTGCGGTACAGGCTCAGCGGCTCGGCGAAGGCCTCGCCCGAAACCTCGAGGAAGGCGCCGCCCTCCTGCACGTAGCGGGCGATGTTGCCGAGATACAGGTTCGGCAGCACCCCCATCCGCCGGTAGCGGTCGAAGATGATGAGGTCGAAATCCTTGAGGTTGGTCTCGAACAGCTCGCGGATCGGGAAGGAGATCAGCGACAGCTCGTTGATCGGCGTGCCGTCCTGCTTCTCCGGCGGCCGCAGGATGGTGAAATGCACCAGGTCGACCGAGGGGTCGGATTTCAGGATGTTGCGCCAGGTGCGCTCGCCCGGATGCGGCTCGCCCGACACCAGCAGCACGCGCAGCCGGTCGCGCACGCCGTTGACGACGATGGCGGCGCGGTTGTTGGCCTGGCTCAGCTCGCCGGGCAGCCCCTCGACCGCGAATTCGAAGACGGTCGGGCCGCCATGGTCGAGGCGGAAGCTGACCTGGGTGTCGCGCCCGACCGGCAACTGCAGCGCCTCCGGCGCGCCGGCGTCCTTGGTCGCGGTGACGGTGGCGACGGCGCCGGGCTCCGCGTTCGGCAGGTCGTCGACCCTGAGCGTCACGGTCACGTCCTGGCCGACCAGGCCGAAGCTCGGCGCCTGGGCCACGACGATGCGGCGGTCGAACTCGTCCGGCCGCCCGGTCAGGAGCGTGTGGACCGGCCCGAAGGAGCTGCGCACCGCCGGGTCGGTCGGCACGTCGTGCACCTGGCCGTCGGTGACCAGGATGGCGCCGGCCAGCCGCCGCCGCGGCACGTCGGCCGTGGCCGCGCCCAGCGCCTCGAACAGATGGGTCTCGTCCAGCGGCGCGCTGGCGCCTTCGCCGACGGTGACGAAGCGGGTCTCGAGGTCCGGGAAGGCCGCCAGCTTGGTGCGCAGATCGGCCAAAGCGGCGTCGATCCGGGCCGGGCGGTCCTCGATCTGGTCGGAGGGCGAGCGGTCGACCACCACCACGGCGACGTCGCGGATCGGGTCGCGCCTCTCCTCCACCAGCGACGGGTTCAGGAGGGCGGCGGCCAGGGCGGCGAAGGCGAGGAGGCGCCAGCCGAGGCCCGGGGCGCGGCGCCAGGCGCCGACCAGCAGGGCCAGCACCGCGAGGCCGAACAGCGGCCCCAGCACGGTCCAGGGCAGCAGCGGCGAGAAGGCGACGGAGGCGGCGTCCATGATCACTGCCCCAGCCGTTCCAGGATCGCCGGCACGTGCACCTGGTCCGACTTGTAGTTGCCGGTCAGGGCGTACATCACCAGGTTGACGCCGAAGCGGTAGGCCATCTCGCGCTGGCGCTCGCCGCCCGGCACCACCGGCAGCATCGGCGCGCCGCCCGGCCCGGTGGCCCAGGCCCCGGCCCAGTCGTTGGCGCCGATGATGATGGTCGAGACGCCGTCATTGACCGTGGCGTCCGCGGTCTCGACCCACAGATCGCCGCCGGCGTAGCGGCCGGGGAAGTCCTGCATCAGGTAGAAGGCGCGGGTCAGGATGTGGTCCGGCGGCACCGGCGTCAGCGGCGGGACGTCCAGGCCCTGGGTCAGCTCGCGCAGCTTCTCCGCCCCCGGGCCGGACAGCGCCCCGCCGCCGCCCGTCGCCTGGTCGCGGGTGTCGAAGAAGATGGTGCCGCCGGTGCGCAGGAAGGCGTTCAGCTTGCCGATCGCGGCGTCGGACAGGGCCGGCTGCCCTGTCGTCATCGGCCAGTACAGCAGGGGGAAGAAGGCCAGCTCGTCGCTTTCGACATTGATGCCGATCGCGCCCTCGGCATTGACCGAGGTGCGGTCGCGCAGCACCTGGGCCAGGCCTTCCAGCCCGGCCTGGCTGACCGCGTCGACATCCTGCTGCCCGGTCTCGACATAGGCCAGGCGGACATGGTTGGCCATGGCGATGGTCCGGCTGTCGTCCTGTGCCCGCACCGGGGCGGGCGACAGCAGCGATGCCGCGACGGCGCCGGCCATCAGCAGCGTCGCGGCGGTGGCGCGCCGCGGCGGGGTCAGCAGGCCGCGCATGAACAGGGCGATCAGCCCGTCCACGATCAAGAGCGCCATGGCCAGGGCGAACACCCAGGGCCGCAGGTCGACCTCCGCCGGGGCCTCGTAGCCCGAGATCGCGACGCCGGGCGGCAGGTTCGAAATCGGCTCCAGGCTGGTCACGGCGGAGCCGAGATTGAGGGCGCGGCGGTTGTCCTCGGTGCCGTAGAAGCCGGGCGGGTGCTCCGGCCCCGGCACGGTGCTGGCGAAGGCCTGGCCTGCGATCGGCAGGGCCAGGGGGGGCGGCGGCACCAGCCGGCCGAGCCCGTCCAGCAGCTGGACCGGCGCCAGGCTGGCCTGGCCGCTGTCGCCGCCGACGCCGCTGCCCAGCGCCACCACGCGGCGCAGCATGTCGACGAACAGGCCGGAGAAGGCGAGGTTCGACCAGCCCGGCCCGGCGGTGGTGTGGATCAGCACCAGCCAGCCGCGGCCGCGCTTCTCGGCGGTGACGATCGGGGTGCCGTCGGTCAGCCGGGCCCAGGTCTTGTCGGCCAGGTCGGGCGACGGGTCGGCCAGAACCTGGCGCTGGATCCGCACGTCGGCCGGGATGGTCAGGCCCTGGAACGGGCTCTTGGCGTCGAACGGCGCCAGCGTCATCGGCTCGGTCCAGGACATGGCGCCGGACAGGGTGCGGTCGCCGAAGCGCAGCGGCACGGGCACCAGCGGGTCCGGATTGGCCGCCAGGATCGGCCCGGCGAAGCGGATCAGGGCGCCGCCGCCTTCCATCCAGCGCTCCGCCGCCTGGCGGTCGGCCTCGGAGGACAGGGTGCCGTCGGGCACCAGCAGGGCCGCCAGCCGGTCGGTCGGCTGGGTGCCGCCCAGGAGGTCGGCGATGCCGCCGCGGCGGATCTCGGCGAAGGGCTCCAGCGCCCGCTGCAGGTAGTAGCTCTCGGTCAGCAGCGGCTGGGCCCGGGCGGTGTCCTGCGGCGCGGCCAGGCCGACCGGCCGGCGGCGCCAGCGCTCGTCGACCAGCACCGTGGCGCCGGCCGTGGTCTCGCCCTCGATCGACACCGTGGCGATGGCGTTGCGGGCGGTCGACGGCAGCTCGAACCGGGCCTCGGCCTGGCGCTGCCCGGCGGGGAAGCGGATCTCGGTGCGGGCCAGCGGGCGGCCGTCCTCGGCCGCGGCGCGCAGCACCAGCGGCACGTCGCCGACCGCTGCCGCGCGCTTCACCGGCACGGTCAGGGCGGTGTCGGCCACCTGCGGCGTGCCGACCAGATGCGCCAGGTCGAAGGCCTGCGGGGTCAGCACCTCCAGGCTGCCGAAGCGCTGCAGCCGGGCGGCGAAGTCGCGCACCCCGTCCGCCTCGGTCTCGCCGGTGATGCCGTCGCTGGCCCAGACGACATGGGTCGATCCGGGCAGGCGCAGCGCGTCGGCCACTTTCAGCGCCGCCGCCCGGTCGGTCGGCCAGGGGCTGGGCGCCAGATTGTCGATCAGGCCGCGGGCCTCGCCCGGGCGCAGCAGGCGGCTGGCCGCGACCGGCTCGCCCGGGGCGGTCGGCGCGGTGGCCAGCAGCACCACGTCGCGGCCCGCCCGCTCCGCCTTGTCGACGGCGGTGCGCAGGGCCTCCTGCCGCTGCGGCCAGCCCTTGCCCGCGGCCCAGCCGTTGTCGACCACCAGCAGCACCGGGCCGCTGCCGGGCAGGGCCGTGCCGGGGTTCAGCACCGGATGCGCCAGGGCGACGATGATCAGCGCCGCCAGCAGCAGCCGCAGCACCATCAGCCACCAGGGCATCCGCTCCGGCGTCTCCTCCTGCGCCTGCAGGCCCAGCAGCAGGCGGATCGCCGGGAAGCTCAGGCGCCGCGGCGCCGGCGGCGTGACCCGCAGCAGCCAGTAGATCACCGGCAGCAGGATCAGCGCCGCCAGGATGGCGGGCGCCAGGAAGACGAGGCCGCCGAGCGTCACCATCTGGCCCTGCCGGTCGCGGCCCCGGACATCACGCCCCACAGGCTCAGCAGCGCCGCCTCGGCCGATTTGTCGGTGCGGTGGATGGCGAAGCTCCAGCCGGCGCGGCGGGCGATCGCCGCCAGCCCGTCCTGGTGCTCGGCCAGGCGCTCGCGATAGGCGTCGCGCACCGACCGCACCCGCGGGATCAGCGCCGATTCGACCTCCTCGATGCCCTCGAAGCGGATGCGGCCTTCGAAGGGCAGCGTCGCCTCGGCCGGGTCGAGCACCTGCAGGATATGGCCGCGGACGCCGCGTGCGGCATAGGCGGCGACCGAGGCGCCGAACTCGTCGAGCGGGGCCAGGCAGTCGCCCAGCAGCACCATGGCGGCGTGGCGCGGCACCCGCAGCTCCCACGGCACCGCCTTGCTGGCATCGTCGGCGGTGCCCCGATCCAGCGCCGCGGCGATGCGCAGCAGGCTGGCCCGGCCGCTCGCCGGCGGGGTGTCGCCGCCGATCAGCGCCACCCGCTCGCCGGCGCGGTTCAGGAGAGAGGCGAGGGCCAGCAGCAGCACCTCGGCGCGGTCGCGCTTGGTCGGCAGCGACCGGTCGGAGCGGTAGTCCATCGACGGCGAGGCGTCGCGCCACAGCCAAGCGGTCTGCACCGCGGCCCATTCGGTCTCGCGCTGGAACAGGCCCTCGGATTTGCCGGACTGGCGCCAGTCGATCCGGCCGATCGGCTCGCCCGCCTGGTAGCGGCGGAACTGCCAGAAGCTCTCGCCGACGCCGACCCGGCGGCGGCCGTGCACGCCCTGGGCCACGGTCGAGGCGACGCGGTCGGCGGCGATCAGGAGCGGCGGCAGCGTCGCCGCCAGCGCATCGGCGGCCTTGCGCCGCGCGGCGCCTGTCAGGGGCTGGGAGCCGGCGGCCACCTCCGCCTCAGCCCAGGCGCGCGACCAGCCGCTCGACCACGTCGGCGATGGTGGCGCCATCGGCCCGGGCGGCGAAGGTCAGGGCCATGCGGTGCTGCAGGATCGGCCGGGCCAGGGCGGCGACGTCGTCGACCGAAGGCGACGGCCGGCCGGTCAGCAGGGCGCGGGCGCGGCAGGCCAGCATCAGCGACTGGCTGGCGCGCGGGCCGGGGCCCCAGCCGACCATGCGCTGCACCTCCGGCAGGTCGGTCGAATCGGGCCGGGCGGCACGGACCAGCGACAGGATCGCCTCCAGCACCGTCTCGCCGACCGGCAGGCGGCGCACCAGGCGCTGGGTCCGCTGCAGCGCGTCGGCGCTGATCACCGCCTCGATCTGGGCTTCGTGAACGCCGGTGGTGGCCAGCAGCATCCGCCGCTCCGCCGCCAGGTCGGGATAGCCGACATCGACCTGCATCAGGAAGCGGTCCAGCTGCGCCTCGGGCAGCGGATAGGTGCCCTCCTGCTCCAGCGGGTTCTGGGTGGCCAGGACGTGGAACGGCTCCGGCAGCGGCAGATAGCGGCCGGCGATCGACACCCGGTGCTCCTGCATCGCCTGCAGCAGCGCCGACTGGGTGCGCGGGCTGGCGCGGTTGATCTCGTCGGCCATCAAGAGCTGGCTGAACACCGGGCCGGGGATGAAGCGGAAGCTGCGCCGACCGGTCTCGCTCTCCTCCAGCACCTCGGAGCCGAGGATGTCGGCCGGCATCAGGTCCGGCGTGCACTGCACCCGCCGCTCATCGAGGCCCAGCACGGTGCCCAGCGTCTCGACCAGCCGGGTCTTGGCCAGGCCGGGCAGGCCGACCAGCAGCACATGGCCGCCGGCCAGGATCGTCACGAGGCTCTGGTCGATCACGTCTTGCTGGCCGAAGATGACCCGGCCGATCATGCTGCGGACGGCGGCCAGCCGCTCCACGGCCGCATCGATGTCGGCTGGGGTGGCCGGGGTGTCGAGCTCGGACGGGACGGTCGTTTGCATGGGCGTGCCGCTCTGCCGGTGAACTGACGGATCTATTGCAAGAGTATGGCGGAATTGAGCGACGGCGAGTCCAAGAAAACGCAACCGGCCCGGGCGCAGTCTGACGCAGGCGCCCTGGACAAGGCGCTGGCCGGCGCCCGGCCTGCCCCGACGGCGGCCGACGAGGCCTACGACATCCGCATCGGCCGCGACGGCACCTGGTACTATCACGGCAGCCCGATCCGCCGCCTGCCGCTGGTCAAGCTGTTCGCCACCGTGCTGCGGCGCGACGCCGCCGGCGACTACTGGCTGATCACCCCGGCGGAGCGCGGGCGGATCACGGTCGACGACGCCCCCTTCGTCGCCGTGGCGGTGGAGGTGGCCGGGGCGGGCGAGGACCAGGTCCTGACCTTCCGCACCAATCTCGACCATGTCCGCGAGGCCGGGCCGGAGCATCCGATCCGCGTCGCCTTCGCCGCCGGCACCGGCGAGCCGTCGCCCTATATCCGGATCGCCGAAGGGCTCGATGCCTTGCTGTCGCGCCCGGTGTTCTACGAGCTGGCCGAGATCGCCGTCGCCCGAGACGGCCGGATGGGGGTATGGAGCCATCGGACATTCTTCCCGCTGGACCAGGCGTGAGCGGCGGGCCGCCCGCGATCGTGGCCGACCTGGACCGGCTGCGGCAGTACCGGCCCCGCCAGTCGCGCAGCGACAATGTCGTAGGCCCGCGCGGCGACCACGACCTGAACCCGGACCTGAAGCCGCTGGCGACGCTGCGGCCGGCGGCGGTGCTGGTGCCGATCGTCCGGCGGCCGGACGGCGACGCCATCCTCCTGACCCTGCGCACGCCTCATCTCAACGCCCATGCCGGCCAGATCGCCTTTCCCGGCGGCGGCGTCGACCCGGGCGACCCCGACCCGCTGGCGGCGGCGCTGCGCGAGACGGAGGAGGAGATCGGCCTGCCGCGGCGGAAGGTGGAGATCGTCGGCCGGCTCGACACCTATGTCAGCCGCACCGGCTTCGAGATCCAGCCCTTCGTCGGCCTCCTGACCCCGCCGCTCGAGACCGCGCCCGATCCGTTCGAGGTGGCGGAGATCTTCGAGGTGCCGCTGGGCTTCATCCTGGCCCCGGGCAATCCGAAGCGGCACCGCATCACCGTGCAGGGGGTGGAGCGGCAGTACTGGGCCTTCCCCTATCGCGACCGCTATGTCTGGGGCGTGACCGCGGGCATCCTGCGCAATCTCCGCGACGTGCTGCTCGGGACGGCCGAATGACGACACCTCACCGCCTGTCGCCGCTGCCCGGCTGGGCCGTCGATCCCGCCGCCCGGGCGGTGATCGACGCGCTGTCGATCCCCGGCTTCGACCCGCGCTTCGTCGGCGGCTGCGTGCGCAACGCGCTGCTCGGCCGCGATGCCGCCGATGTCGACATCGCCACGCCGCTCAGGCCGCAGGCGGTGATGGTGGCGCTGCGCAATGCCGGGCTCGGCGTCATCCCGACGGGGCTGGAGCACGGCACGGTCACCGCCCGCTCCGGCGGCCGCAGCTTCGAGGTCACGACGCTCAGGGTCGACGTCGAGACCGACGGCCGGCATGCCGTCGTCGAGTTCACCGCCGACTGGCGGGCCGACGCGGCGCGGCGCGACTTCACCATGAACGCGCTGTCGGCCGATCCCGAGGGCGTGGTGCACGACTATTTCGGCGGGGTGGCGGACGCGCTGGCCGGCCGGGTCCGCTTCGTCGGCGACCCGGCGCAGCGTATCGCCGAGGACGGCTTACGCATCCTGCGCTTCTTCCGCTTCCACGCCCATTACGGAAGCGGCGAGCTCGACCCGCCGGCGCTGGCCGCCTGCGCCGCCGCGGCCGGCAGCCTCGACCGGCTGTCGGGCGAGCGGGTGCGGACCGAGCTCTTGAAGCTGCTGGCCGCGCCCGACCCGGTGCCGGTCTGGCGGGCGATGGTCGAGGCTGGCATCGCCCGGCACGTGATCGGCGAGGACGGCGACATCGCCCGGCTGCAGGGGCTGATTCAGGTCGCCCCGGACTCCGATCCGCTGCTGCGGCTGGCGGCCCTGCTGCGCGGCGACGCGGCGACGGTCGCGGCGCGGCTGAAGCTGTCGAACGACGAGCGCGACCGCCTGGTCGGGCTGCAGGAGAGCACGCTCGACACCGCGCCGGACGAAGTCGGGGTGCGGCTCCTCCTGTACCGGCACGGCCGGTCCGGCGGCCGCGACCGGCTGCGCCTGGCCTGGGCCGCGGCGCCGAAGCGCTGGAGCTTCAGGCGCGCCCTGGCGGCGCTGGAGAAGGAGCCGGTGCCGGCCCTGCCGGTGCGCGGCCGCGATGTCGTCGCGCTCGGCCTCTCCGGCCCCGCCGTCGGCCGCGCCCTGGCCGAGGTCGAGCGCTGGTGGATCGGCCAGGGCCTGCGCCCCGGCCGCGACGAGAGCCTCGGCCGGCTGCGGGAGCTGGCGGGGGTTTAGGACGGCCGGACCGGCCTGAAGCGGCTACCGGATAAACACGTCGTCGAAGTGAGCTTCTACAAGTCCCCCCTCCCGCGAGGAGCTACAGCATTCACACATCTGCCTGAGATACCGGCGGTGGGTATACGAACAGATTGCCTCTCCCGCTTGCGAGACCTTTTCAGAATGGACGTCACCCGCTCTTTTTAGTCCCCCCTCCCCTCGCGGGAGGGGGGCAGGGGGAGGGGGCTGCGCGCGTCCGCGCGCGATATGGTCCGCGCGCGAATGGGCAGAGAACAGGCTCGCAGTCGGAGCCGGAACGCGAGAGCCCAGGCCGGTCTTGGCGACGAAAACCCCCACCCCCCAGCCCCCACCCGCGAGGGGAGGGGGGTCTCAATTATCTTTAGGTCGATGACTATTCGTTCCCCCAAAAAAGCCCAAGAG
>NZ_JBHYMS010000091.1:0-18962 GCF_042743185.1 Inquilinus sp. NPDC058860
CGCATGGGCCATGCCGGCGCCGTCATCTCCGGCGGCCACGACACCGCCGACCACAAGATCGAGGCGCTGAAGGCCGCCGGCATCGCCGTCGCCGATTCCCCCGCCTCCCTCGGCAAGACCATGGTCCGGGTGCTGCGCGAAGGCAGCCGGGCCGCCGCGGAATAGCGGTCACGAGTTGCTGCGGTGCAGCCACGATTCCGGCTTGTCAGCGCAGCGGAAACGGTCTTTGGTATCTCAGGTTCTGCATTTGGTATGCCAGAGGGCCGGCCATAACGGCCCCGATAACAACGACATAACCGAGGGGAGGGGCAGCCGATTCACACATCGGCGCGACGGCACTGCTGACCCACCGAACCCGGTCGATTCCGGTCCGCGGCCGCAGTCCGGCGCACCCCTCCTCGAGGACGATGGCGTCCGTCACGGGCCGTCACCTCCGATGCCATGGGGTTGCCTCAACCGACATGCGAAGGATTGGGACGGAAATGCTGACTGAAAACTCAAATCAGGCGCCGGCGATCAAGGGACCGCCGGGGGGACGCTGGCTCCAGCTGCTCATCGGCATCGTCTGCATGGCGATGGTGGCCAACCTGCAATATGGCTGGACCCTGTTCGTCGGCCCGATCGATGCGACGCATCACTGGGGACGGGCGGCGATCCAGGTCGCCTTCACCATCTTCGTTCTGACCGAGACCTGGCTGGTGCCGATCGAGGGCTGGTTCGTCGACAAGTTCGGCCCGCGCATCGTGGTCCTGATCGGCGGCCTGCTCTGCGCCATCGCCTGGGCGCTGAACTCGGTGGCGGATTCGCTGACCCTGCTCTACATCGCCGCCGCGATCGGCGGCGTCGGCGCCGGCGCCGTCTACGGCACCTGCGTCGGCGCGGCGCTGAAATGGTTCCCGGACCGGCGCGGCCTGGCGGCGGGGCTGACCGCGGCCGGTTTCGGCGCCGGCTCGGCCCTGACCATCGTGCCGATCGCCAACATGATCCATTCCTCCGGCTACCAGTCGACCTTCATGACCTTCGGCCTGATCCAGGGCGGGGCGGTGGTGCTGCTGTCCTTCCTGCTGGCGACGCCGGCCAAGGGGCAGCTGCCGGTGGTGAAGCCGAAGATCGCGCAGACCCGTCGCGACTACGCGCCGTCGGAGATGCTGAAGAGCCCGGTGTTCTGGGTGATGTATGCGATGTTCGTCATGGTCGCCTCGGGCGGCCTCCTGGCGACGGCGCAGCTGGCGCCGATCGCGGCCGACTTCAAGATCGGCGACACCCCGGTCAGCCTGCTGGGCCTGACCATGCCGGCCCTGACCTTCGCCCTGTCGCTCGACCGGGTGCTGAACGGCGTCACCCGGCCGTTCTTCGGCTGGGTCTCGGACCATATCGGCCGCGAGAACACGATGTTCATCGCCTTCTTCCTGGAGGCGGTCGGCATCGTCATGCTGATGGAGTTCGGCCAGGACCCGGTGGCGTTCGTGATCCTGACCGCGATGGTGTTCTTCGCCTGGGGCGAGATCTACTCGCTGTTCCCGGCGACCTGCGGCGACACCTTCGGGTCGCGCTACGCCACCACCAATGCCGGGTTGCTGTACACCGCCAAGGGGACGGCCGCGCTGGTCGTGCCCTTCGCCAATGTCGCGGTCAGCCAGCTCGGCAGCTGGGACATGGTGTTCATCTTCGCCGCGCTGGTGAACGTGATGGCGGCGGTGATGGCGATGTTCGTGCTGAAGCCGATGCGGGCCCGGGCGCTGGAACAGGCACGGGCCGGGGCGGCTCCGGAAGGGGAGCCGCGCCTCGCCAACTGAGACCCGGGCCGGGACGCGCCCGGCAGCCGAGACAATCCCCAGGGAGGCGGCTTCGCCTCCCTTTTTCTTTGCCCGAAGAACTTACAACGCCCGCATGAAGCTGGCCCAGGTCGGGTCGGCGGTCTCGGATTCGTCGGCCTCGCCGCCGGTCTCGACCCGGCGCAACCGGCCCGCGGCGCTGCCCGGCAGTGAGGCGCCCTGGACCGCCGCCAGGCGGGGGGCGGTGACGAGGCCCAGCAGGGAGACGAGGGCCAGGGCGGCACCGATCAGCACGCCGGTCATGATCAAATCCTTTCGATGGGTTCCTGTTGCAACGCAATATACGTCCGTTCGGCCGACAGGCAAGACAAACTGGTATACAGAATACGAAAAACGGATATGCGTCCGATCGCGCATGGCCAATCGCGGTCTCGCATCGCCTCCGTCTCAAAAAATCAGCAAAGACAAAGGAGTAGGCTCATTCCTCTGGTCCGTCCCGGAATTCGCAGATCAGCCATGGCTATCTGGCATACAAAATCCATAATGCGCGATCTTGATGAAGGTCAGCTGCCCTGCCATATGATGCGGCGCAAGAGACCCAACCTCACGGAGCCCGTCATGACCCTCGGACTGATCGCCCTCGTCATCGCCGCCGCCGGCTTGGCCGCCGTGATCTCCGAGATCGCCGTGAAGGCGCCCGACCTGTTCGGCGCGATCGCCACCGATGTCCGCGGCATGGCCGCGCCGCATCGCCGCGCGACCGAAGCCCCGGCCCCCGCCAACAGCAATCTCTGGCGCAAGGCGGCCTGAGCGCCTCTCCTCCAGCTTCCGTCGAACGTCAGAACAGGCGGCCCTCTCGGGTCGCCTGTTGTCGTTTCCGCCCTTGTGCACAGGCGAACAGGCGTCGCCGGCTCTAACGGCTTGGTACAAGCCGATTTTCCGTCGTTGGTAATTTCGTTCTATTGCACCGCGAAATCACGATCTAAACGAATCGTCCCCGTTTCAAAAAGATCCGTTGCGTTACATTCCAGATACAATATATTGGATACCAGCCAGTCTCGGTCACCGATCCTGGCCATCCACCAACAAGACAGTCGGGCCGCGCTTGACGCGAAGCCGCGGCGCTGGGGAGGCACCAATGACCGGGAAAGTGCGTGAAGCGCTTGTGCATGGATTCGCCTGTGCCGCGGCTGCGATGGCCCTGCTGGGGGCGGGCATCGCCCAGGCGGACTGGAAGCCCACCCGAAACGTCGAGTTCGTCGTGCCCGCAGGCACCGGCGGCGGCGCCGACCAGATGGCGCGGATGATCCAGGGCATCATCCAGAAGCACGGGCTGATGGAGCAGTCGATCGTCGTCGTCAACCGTTCCGGCGGCGCGGGGGCGGAAGGCTTCCTCGACGTCAAGGGGTCGGGCGGCGATCCGCACAAGATCATCATCACCCTGTCGAACCTGTTCACCACCCCGCTGGCGACCGGCGTGCCCTTCAACTGGAAGGACCTGACGCCGGTGACCATGCTGGCGCTGGACGAGTTCATCCTGTGGGTGAACGCGTCGGAGCCCTACAAGACGGCGCAGGACTACGTCACCGCGATCAAGGCGGGCGGCGACAACGCCTTCAAGATGGGCGGCACCGGCTCGAAGCAGGAAGACCAGATCATCACCGCCGGGCTGGAGCAGATCCTCGGCAAGCGGCTGACCTACATCCCCTACAAGGGCGGCGGCGACGTCGCCGCCCAGCTGGTCGGCAACCACGTCAATTCCAGCGTCAACAACCCGATCGAGGCGGTGGCGCAGTGGCGCGCCGGCGCGCTGCGGCCGCTCTGCGTGTTCGACGACCAGCGCATCGCCGTGACCGCGCCGCAGGCGGAGGGCAAGGCCTGGAGCGACGTGCCGACCTGCAAGGAATCCGGCCTGGACATGAAGTACCTGATGCTGCGCGGCATCTTCATGCCGCCCGAGGCGTCGCCGGAGCAGGTGGCCTACTACATCGGGCTGTTCGAGAAGGTGCGCGAGACGCCCGAATGGAAGGAATTCATGGCGGCCGGCGCCTTCAACACCACCACCATGACCGGTGACGCCTTCAAGACCTGGCTGACCGAGACCGAGCAGACCCACAAGACCCTGATGGAAGTGGCCGGCTTCATCGCGAAGTAGGGTTCGGTCTCCGCTTCCGGCGGCGCCGTCCGGCGCCGCCCCGTCTCCCCGAGGAGGATCAGGCATGGCGAACCACGAGCAGGGGTCCGAGAGCACCGTCAGCATGCGGACGATGGAGATCGTCGTCGCGGCCGTCCTGATGATCGTCGCCGTGGTGGTGATGGTCGACAGCCTGCGGGTCGGCATCGGCTGGGCCTATGACGGCCCGGAATCGGGCTATTTCCCGTTCTATGTCGGCGTCGCCCTGTTCCTGGCCAGCGCCGGCACGCTGCTGGCCAACCTGTTCGGCCGGTCGGCCGACCTCGGCGCCTTCGTCGGCCGGTCGCAGCTCAAGCTCGTGCTCAAGGTGCTGGTGCCGACCATCGTGTTCGTGGCGCTGATCGGCTTCACCGGCCTCTACGTCGCCGCGGCTCTGTTCATCGGCTTCTTCATGCGCTGGCTCGGCAAATACCCGGTGGCGAAGATCGTGCCCGTCGCGATCCTGGTGCCGGTCGCGCTCTTCCTGATGTTCGAGATCTGGTTCCTGGTGCCGCTGCCCAAGGGGCCGCTCGAGACCATGCTCGGCTACTAGCCGGCCGATCGGAACAAGACAGACCCGCGCGCAGCGGGCGAGGCGAAACGCTGGGAGGGATCGTTGGACGCTCTCTATTCTCTGATTCACGGCTTCGGCGTGCTCGCCGACCCGATGAACATCGTCTACATGTTCGTCGGCATCACGCTCGGCGTGCTGATCGGGGTCCTGCCCGGTCTGGGCGGCGCCAACGGCGTGGCCATCCTCCTGCCGCTGACCTTCGCGATGTCGCCGACCTCGGCGATCATCATGCTGTCCTGCATCTACTGGGGGGCGCTGTTCGGCGGGGCGATCACCTCGATCCTGTTCAACATCCCGGGCGAGCCCTGGTCGGTCGCCACCACCTTCGACGGCTATCCCATGGCCCAGCAGGGCAAGGCGGGCGAGGCGCTGACCGCCGCCTTCACCTCCTCCTTCTTCGGCGCCTTCGTCGCGGTCGTGATCCTGACCTTCCTGGCGCCCCTGATCGCCAGCTTCGCCCTGCGCTTCGGACCGGCGGAGTTCTTCGCGGTCCAGCTCCTGACCTTCTGCAGCTTCATCGGCATGGGGCGCGAGGCGCCGATGAAGGTGATCGCCTCGATGATGCTGGGCTTCGCCCTGGCCGCGGTCGGCCTCGACACCGTCACCGGCCAGCTGCGCATGACCTTCGGGTCGACCGAGCTGCTGCGCGGCTTCGACTTCCTGATCGCGGTGATCGGCCTGTTCGGCATCGGCGAGATCCTGCTGACCATGGAGGAAGGCCTGGCCTTCCGCGGCAAGAGCGCGAAGATCAACGCCAAGGTGGTGCTGCAGGCCTGGAAGCAGCTGCCGAGATACTGGGTCACGGCGCTGCGCGGCGCGATCGTCGGCTGCTGGATGGGCATCACCCCGGGCGGCGCCACCCCCGCCTCGTTCATGAGCTACGGCCTGGCCAAGCGGTTCTCGCGCAACGGCAAGCGCTTCGGCCGCGGCGAGATGGAGGGCGTGGTCGCGCCCGAGACGGCGGCCCATGCCGCCGGCACCAGCGCCCTCCTGCCGATGCTGACCCTCGGCATCCCCGGGTCGCCGACCGCGGCGGTGCTGCTGGGCGGCCTCCTGATCTGGGGCCTGCAGCCCGGGCCGCTGCTGTTCGTCGAGCATCCCGACTTCGTCTGGGGCCTGATCGCCAGCATGTATCTCGGCAACATCGCCGGGCTGATCGTGGTGCTGACCACGGTGCCGCTGTTCGCCTCGATCCTGCGCATCCCGTTCAGCATCGTCGCGCCGGTGATCATCACCATCTGCGCGGTCGGCGCCTATACGGTCAACAACGCCCTGGCCGATATCAGTGTGATGTTGGTCTTCGGCGTCGTCGGCTACCTGTTCAAGAAGCTGTCCTACCCGCTGGCGCCGCTGGTCCTGGCCCTGGTGCTGGGCGACATGGCGGAAGGCTCGTTCCGCCAGGCCATGCTGCTGTCCCAGGGCAGCCTGTCGATCTTCTGGTCGAACGGCCTGGTCGGCGGCATCGTCGCCCTGGCCCTGGCGATGCTGCTCTGGCCGCTGATCTCGCTCGTGATCGCCCGTCTGCGCGGGGGCGACAAGCCGGGCGACATCGTTGCCGCGGACTGACAGGCCGGGGCGGGGAGGGGGCCGTGCTCGAGGCGCGGATCAGCACCCGGCTGGCGCTCTCTCGCCTCGACGCCAATGACAGCTTCCGCAACCAGGCCTATCTGGCGCTGAAGCACGCGATCTCGGCGATGGACCTGTACGACCATCCCGGCGAGATCCGGCTGGACGAGCGGCAGCTGTGCCGGGACCTGGGCGTCAGCCGCACCCCGATCCGCGAGGCGCTGACGGTGCTGGAGCAGGAGGGCTTCGTCCTGACCCTGCCGCGCCGCGGCATCTTCGTCCGGCGCCGCACCAGGCGCCAGATCGTCGAGATGGTGCAGGTCTGGGCGGCGCTGGAGAGCATGGCGGCGCGGCTGGCGGCGACCCTGGCGACGGATGCGGAGATCGCGGCGCTGCGCGACCTGTTCGCGGGCTTCGAGGGCCGGCCGGCGGCGGAGATCGACGGCTATTCCGACGCCAACATCGCCTTCCACCGGGCGATCGTCCGGCTCGGCGGCAACCGGCTGATCATCGCCCGCACGGCCGACCTGTTCCTGCAGATCGACGCCATCCGCCGCCGCACCATCCGCGAGGACGACCGCGCCGACCGCTCGATCCAGGACCATCTGCGGATCATCGAGGCGCTGCAGCGGCGCGACGCCGACCTCGCCGCCCGGCTCGACCGCGACCACACGCTGGGCCTGGCCGAGCACATCGAGCGGAACTGTCACTTCCTGGCATGATCGGGCCAGGAGCGGGCGTGCGTATTGCCTCTCCCGCCTGGCGGGAGAGGTCGGGCTCGCGCAGCGAGACCGGGTGAGGGCCGGCCCAGGCCTCGACAAAGGGCCCTCACCCGGAGCCGCTTCGCGTCTCCGACCTCTCCCGCACGCGGGAGAGGCTATCGGTGAGCACCTGAGGCAACGGGAACGCACGCCCCGGCAGGATCGCGATCGCGAAGCCGAGCAGGATCAGGCCGATGCCGATCAGGTGGAAGCCCCGGACCGGCTCGCCGAGCAGCAGGAAGGCGAGGACCGAGGAATAGACCGCCATGAGGTGGAACGACGCCCCGGTCAGCGCCGGGCCCAGCGTCGCGACGCAGCGGTTCCAGAACAGGTTCCCCAGGAGCGAGGAGAAGACGCCGATGAACAGCAGCGAAGCGACGGCATAGGGCGCGAACGGGACGGAGCGCCCTGCCGCTTCCTCGTAGATCCAGAACGGCGCCATCAGGACGCACGCGGCCAGCATCGTCGCCGCCAGGAACGCCATGTCCGGAACGCCCTTGGGACGCCAGCGCAGCAGCACGGAGTAGAGCGCGAAGCCGGCGACGGCGAGCAGCACCAGGATCTCGCCGCCGCCGACCGACAGTGCCGCGAGCGTGGCGGGATCGCCGCGGCCGACGATCCAGCCGACGCCGAGGAAGGACAGGACGATGCCGGCGACGACGCGCCGGCGCGGCGCCTCCCTTGTGATCGCCCAGGCGAGCAGCGGCACCATCAGCGGCAGGGTCGAGTTCAGCATCGCCGCCGTCGCCGCCGGCGTGCTGTGCAGCCCGAGATAGTTCAGCACGGGATAGCCGGCGAAGCCGCTGGCGGCGCAGGCGGTGATGACCGGCCAATGCGCCAGCAGCGCGCGCCGATGCGCGACCAGGTCGCGCCAGACGAAGGGCAGCAGCACGGCCGAGGCGACCACCCAGCGCCAGAAGGTCAGGCCGAAGGGCGGCAGCTCCTGCGCGAAGGCGCGGCCGATCACCAGGTTGCCGGCCCAGAACAGCGGCGGCAGGGGCAGCAGCGCATAGGGCCGGCGCCAGACCAGATCGAGCAGACCGGCGAAACGCGGGGACGACGCGGTCACGGCGCCGCCCCGTCGCGACCGATGCGGCCCCTGCCGTCGCCCGCGCGGGCGGGGCATTCCGGCGTCTCGTGGTAGAAGGGGGATGCCATGGCGGGCCACCTGAGGGATGATCCGGTCAGTCTGGCCCTGGCGCGGCCGGCGCTATTGGCGGAAATCGAGGCTTCAGAGGATGAACGGAGGGCGGCATGGCCCGGGTTGATCGGCTCAACATCGCCCATTACTGGCAGGACCGGACCGTCCCCGGCCTCAGCCTGATGCAGGCGGATTTCCGCACCCAGGAATATCCGCCGCACCGGCACGAGGCGCTGGTCGTCGCCGTCACCGAAGGCGGCGGCTCGATCATCAGCACGCGCGGGGTGACCGAGCCGGCGACCGAGGACCAGGCGCTGTTCGTGTTCAACCCGGTCGAGCCGCATGCCGGCTGGATGGGCGAGAGCCGGCGCTGGCTGTACCGCGCGCTGTATCTGGAGGAGGCGGCGCTGCAGGAGGTGGCGCGGTCGCTCGGCGTCGAGGGCCTGACCTATTTCACCCGCAACGCCTATGCCGACCGCGACCTGATCGCCGGCTTCCTGTCGCTGCACCGCGCCCTGCAGGCCGGGCGCGACCCGTTGCTGGAGCGCGAGCTGCTGGTGTCGACCTTCGGCACCCTGTTCCGCCGCCACGGCAGCGGCGAGGGGCGGATCCAGCCCGGGCCCCGCGACCGGACCCGGCTGCGCGCCGCCACCGAGTTCATCCAGGCGCGGCTGAGCGGGACGATCTCGCTGGCGGATCTCAGCGCGGCCGTGGGGCTGACCCAGTACCAGCTGATCAGCCTGTTCAAGCGGACGACGGGCCTGACCCCGCACGCCCATGTCACCCAGCTGCGCGTCGACCGCGCCGCCCGGTACCTGGCGCAGGGCCTGCCGATCGCCGAGGTCGCCGTCGCCGCCGGCTTCTACGACCAGAGCGCGCTGACCCGCCACTTCAAGCGCTGCCACGGGATCACGCCGCTGCAATACGCCGGGGCGACGCGCTCTGCCTGAGCAGAGAGCCGTTGCCGCTTGCGGCTCGGTGCGGACGCTGCCCAGCGAAGATCTGGGCTGTCCGGTCTGACCGCTTTGCGGCCCTTGGACAACCCTCCGAACTCCGCCGAAGCGGACATCGGTGTCAGCCAACTGGCCCGAAAAATAGAGTTTGATTGCTAGGGAACGGCAATCCCGATGCCGGACACTCCGGCGTCTAAATTGGTGCTTTCCGTGCTATCATGTCGTATGTTTATTTTTTGGCGATAATGGCGGCAAGGAATTTCCGGCAAGCCATTCCTTGTTTTAAGACAATGTTCTTCGAATGCACTCGAGCATGTGCGTTGTAATCCCCCGCCCACGATGATCTGATGATGGCTTCAGTTTTGCCGAATTTATGGATTTGTCCGGCAGTTTACTGGTTATGATTATTTAAGTAATTGAGAAGAATCATGTGGACAGACAGCGAGAGTGATGTTGATTATCTGAATTACTCCGAAGTATCGGAGATGATTAGCGAGATGATCTCCGATGACAGTATGTTGCCGATCTCGATTGGCGTGTACGGCGCTTGGGGTGTTGGAAAATCCAGCATCCTTCAGTTCGTTGGCAAAGAGCTCGCCGCAGACAAACGCAACTTAGTCATTCCATTCGATGCCTGGCTGTATCAGGACTTCGACGACGCGAAGTCCGCCTTGATGATGGTGATCGCAAAGAGTCTCTATGATGCGACATCGGATGACCTAAAGGTAAGGGCTGCTAGCCTATATCGGAGGATCAATAAGCTGAAGTTCCTTGGGCTGGCCGCCGACATCGGCGCCCTTGCGGCAGGGCTTCCCACGTTCGGAATATTCAGCAAGGCCGCCGGCGCTGTGGAAGATCTCTGGGACGGGACGGCCGATGAAGAAGATATCAAAGCTGTCAAAGACGCAACTAAGGAGGTGAAGGAGCGTGGTGCCATGCTCCTCAAGCCGAAGGAGAAGCGAAATCCTCCCGAGGAGATTGCCGCCTTCCGAAAGGAATTTGGAGGGCTGTTGTCTTTAATGGGTCGCAGGCTCGTCGTATTTGTCGACAATCTCGACAGGTGCCTTCCGGGTAATGCGATCGCTACGCTGGAGGCGATGCGCCTATTCCTATTTCTTCCACGGACGGCATTCGTAGTCGCCGCCGATGAGGAAATGATTCGGCTGGCGGTCGCGAAGCACTTCTCGAGTCCTGGCGACCGACACATAACCGATTATCTGGACAAGCTTATCCAGGTGCCTGTCCGAGTCCCCAAGCTCGGTCTTCAGGAAGTGAGGGCGTATCTGTTCCTGCTCGCGGCGCTCCGAGGCGGCGTCGACCCGGGGAAGCTCGAGGAACTGAGGAAGTTTCTGATCGATAAACTGCGAAAAAGCTGGTCCGACGAGCCACCGTTCGATGTCGAGCAGGTGGCGACCAAGCTCGGTCTGACTCTCGGACACGATCTCTTACGGACGTTTGAAACGATGAACCGGCTCGCAGGCCAGCTGGCGCATTCCCTAAGAGTCAACGGCAACCCCCGTATCGTTAAGCGTTTGCTGAACGTGATCAGGATGCGTGCGTCAGTCGCAAGGCGTCGTGGCATGGCCATTGACGAGGCCCTTATCGCCAAGCTGGCGCTTTTCGAACGCTGCACCAGCGAGGAAGCGATCCGTGAATTCTACTCTATGGTCAACATGGCGCCCAACGGGAAGGTGGGTCTCCTGCGTGAGCTTGAATCCGTGAGTGACAACGGTCTCCCGCATCGACTTCCCGAGGCCTGGCAGAAACACGACGAGTTCATCTCAGATTGGTTGAAGCTTGATCCGCCGCTTGGTGGCGTCGACCTTCGTCCAGCTGTGTACCTTTCCCGGGACACGCTGCCAATTCGGGTCTCGACAGTCCAAATCAGCGCGAAAACGAAGAAAGCGATTGATGTTCTCTTAAGGACCGCGACCGTCAGCTCCAAGGCGTCGAAGAAGGCGCTTGAGGAGCTCGATCCGGCAGAGGCCGGTGACGCTATGGATGAGATGGTCGCGGTGATGAGCCGGAGTTCCGATTGGAGCAAGATTCGAAACGATTTCCGTGGAGCATTAATGTTGGCAAACCAATACCCGGCCGCTCACAAGAAGCTCGTCCGCTTCGTGGCTGGACTGCCGAAAGTTCCGAGGTGGATGGCATCGCTTATGAAGGGCGACCGCGAGGCCTCCGGGAAGGGGCTTGGCTGATGGGCACGTCCTCTTCGTCAAAGGGGTCCGGGCGCAACCAGCCAATGGTGCCGCCTTGGGCTGACGACCAGCCCGGCGCCCCCGTGCCACCCGCGCCGCCCAAGCGGTTCCAAGCCTTCCGCAAGTCGTTTGGGAACTATCTCAAAGGCGGAGATCGAGCCGACCTCCGCCGAGCCCTCGGCCATTATGCGCGGACGTCGACAGGTGGTAGTTCGGTAGGTCCGCGACGGTTCGGCTCTGTGTACTCGACCGGCGGCGACCTCTATTCGGTCCTATCGTCACTGGGGGGCGATGGCAAAGAGGCTGCTTCCTGGAATTTGTCGAAGGCCTCGCTGACTGGCCAACCGCTCGACGTGGTCTGCCAGCAACTGGCCGAGGCGCTGGCGCCCGACAACGGTGACTCGGATAGGATCCGCGAAGCGATCGACGAGGCCATGCTTGAAGTCCTCGGCGACGGTGACTTCGATCCGGAGCGGCTCGACGAGGAGACCGTTCACCGTATCCTCACCGAATATCTCTCCCAATCCGTCTTCCAGGAGATCGTCGAGGAGGTTGCCGGTTCGTGGGCGAATGCTCCGGACGAAAAGCGGACGCCCGAAGCGGAAAGCGAGCTCCTAGAGTTGATACGTGTCGTCGTGGACAAGAATCTTGGCCCCAAGCTGTCAGGCGAGACCCTCAGCAAGGACGATGTCCATCAGTTCATGCGCGAGGCGGTGACTGAGGTCTGGAAGGAATGGGAGAGCTTCGATGACTAGGCTCAGATTCCATGTCGAAGAGGCCGGCCTCCCGATCACCGACAGCCCAGGCACGGTCCACGTCTATCTATATGGCGCGCGTCCTGCGCGTCTTGGGTCGGGATCCATCGGTCGAAGGCTCGTGAAGGCGGTTACGCGGCTTGGCGTTCCCGTTGATCCGGTCGCTTTCGACTTTCTGTCTATTGCGCTCTCGGTTGTGGCCGCAGACACCTTCGTGGATCGTGAGACGTGGGCCGCGAATGGCTGGTCACGCGAGCTTTCGCTCGATATCCCATTGGCCAAACCATCAATCTGGCAGGGGGTCGCCACCGATCTTGAACGCGCCCTGGGATTTTTAAGCGGAGATCAGTGGGAGCTGTCGTTCAGAAGCGGCGGGAAGGAGCCTCCGTCAAAGGATGCGATCCTCCGCCACTTCCGTACCCACATCGGAATCGGCCCTGCCGACAGTGTGTGCCTGTTCTCGGGAGGGCTGGACAGTCTGATCGGCGCTAAGGCGCTTGTCGACGCAGGGAAAACTCCCCTTCTCGTGAGCCATTCGTATCGGGGCGACCAAGGCTATCAGACCAAACTGGCCCCACGCCTAGGACGGAAGCTTCCTCGTTTCGCAGCAAACGCTCACCCGGTTTTCAGCGGGAAAAACAAAAGCGATACGAGCATGCGGACGCGAAGTCTGGGTTTTTTGGCGTACGGGGTCGTTGCAGCCAGCGCGCTCCTAGCCAAGAAATCCACTCCTGACCCGATCGACCTATTCGTGCCTGAAAATGGCTTCATCGCGCTCAACGTTCCGCTGACCCGACGGCGTATTGGCTCCCACAGCACCCGGACCACGCACCCTCACTTCTTGGGCCAGATGAAGGCGATTTTCGACAAGGTAGGCCTTCGGATCAGCCTGGAAAACAAGTATCGGCACATGACGAAAGGCGAGATGTTGCTCGCCATGCGACCGGGACCGGAGTTGACGCAGACAGCACTGGAAACAATGTCCTGCGGAAAATGGAAACGGAAGAGCCAGCAGTGCGGCCATTGTGTGCCATGTCTGATCCGGCGCGCTGCCTTTGCGAAAGCTGGGATAGACGATACCACGTACTACCAGTTTCCGGATCTCCAAAACGCTTGGGTTCAGCGAGATATTCGAGACGATATTATGGCAATACTGGTTGCTGTCGGGAGGGACGAACATGGTCTCCGGCAACGCGCGATTGCCAGTGGGCCACTGCCTCTCGATCCTGTAGAACGCGATGGATGGTTCGGTGTCCACAAGCGTGGACTTAAGGAGGTCGCGGCCTACGTGAAAAACCAAGGGTTCGGGACTTGATCGATTTTCATTGCCACCTAGACCTGTTTCCCAATCCGCTGCTTGCTGCAGACGAGATCGAGCGGGCCGGGGCTTATGTCCTGTCGGTGACGAATACACCGCGAGCCTTTCCGAAGACGGCTCAGATTGCGAAAGGACGGAAGCGCATCAGGACGGCGCTGGGCCTCCACCCGCAGCTTGTCCATGAACGCCATAGCGAGGTCGGCCTGTTCTTGAGGCTGCTTGGCGAGACCGAATACGTGGGCGAGATTGGTATCGACGGAGGAGAGGATTCCGCCCGCCATCTCGATCTGCAGAAGGAGGTATTCGACAGGTTGCTGACCGCCTGTTCCGAAGTGGGCGGACGGATCATGTCGATCCACAGCCGGCACGCTAGTGGCGAGGTGATCGAGGCTCTCTGTCGTCAGCCTGCTTCCGGCTTGGCGATCCTGCACTGGTTTACCGGCCCAATCGCCCATGCTGAACGGGCCGTGGACATCGGGGCCTGGTTTTCAGTCGGGCTTCCGATGCTCCGAAGCCGTCGAGCGCCCGCGCTTCTCGCGAAGGTGCCGAGAAACCGAGTGCTGACCGAAACGGATGCGCCCTTCGCATCGACTCCGGGAGAACGGTACCCAGCGACTGCTGTCTTAGACACGGTGTCTGCCCTCGCTCGGCTTTGGGATTGCGACGTCACCGATGCCCATAGGCAGCTGAACGACAACCTCAGAGTGTTGGCGGTGAAAGCAAAAGATCACAGATCGGTTGGCGCCTTAAACTAAGACGGCTTTGCAAATCGCATCCAACTATCTAGGCCGCCCAAGGCTTGGCTACGACGTCAGTATAACTGAAGCAGAAGTCCGGTTTCGGGGTGCTATGTCAGTGTCCGGATGTGGCGCGGACCAGATGCGTCCGGAGCGCCGCCCTGAGATCCGGTGTCACCCCCTTTGCGGACCACCGCTGATCGCTGGGGTGTTGTCCAGAACCGGGGCGCCCCGTCATCCACAAGCGCGCCCGGCACCGCCGAGCCGGTGTCGGGCTCGGTGATCTCTCCGGCGCGGTCTCTTGAAGAAGAACCGTCGTGGCGAGCCCCGCAGGGGCGTGGTCACCCAGGCGGCTCCGGCCCCCTGAGATGCCATGACGATTCAAAGAGTTGCGGTTTCGCTTGACTCTGAGTTCCTGTTTTGTTCTAATTCGGGAATGGTCGATGGCGCCACCAGGTTCAGGACTCTCTTCGCCGCCTCGTCGGCCACGGACGAGGCCGACCTCGCGATGCTGTCCCGCATGGCCCATCTCGCCGAGGCGCTGGCCGCGGGCTTCCAGGCCCAGGGCGTCGCCGCCCTCAAGGCCGGCGATCTCGATCGTGCCGGCACGGCCGAGACCCATTTCAGCAATCTCTTTCTCGGCATCCGCCGTGCCATTGCGCTGAAGGCCAGGCTGCGCCAGCAGCGCGAGGACGCGCAGCGCAGGGCCGCGGCCCAGAAGGACCGGCGGCAGGACGGGAAGGACCGTCGGCGCCGCGCCGTCGGCGAGCGCGTTTCCCGTGCCATCGCCGCCGGCAAGCCCGAGGCCCGCGAGCGGCTGACCGCCGAGCTCTGGGAACGGCTCACTGAGGACGAGCGCATCGACGTCGACCTCGCCGACACTGCTTTGCCGATCGAGGCCCTGATCCGGCGCCTCGGCCGCGCCATCGGCCTCTCCCGCCAAGCCCTCGCCGCCGCCCTCGACCTGAACGGGCCGAAGGCCGATCCGGCCGGCGCCGGCCGGAAGCCATGGGACGAGATCCCCGGCCATGCCGCCGCCAATCCGCCCCCGCCCCCGCGCAGATACGACTATACCCCCGGAACCTACCGTACCATCCCGGCCGCCGATCTCGGCCTGCCAGGGGACGAGATCTACAACCTCAACACCACCACCGGCGAGATCTTCGCCCCCGGCGGCAGGCTCTTCCGCAAGCTGGACGACCGGCTGCCCGATCCCGGCGGCGCCGGGCCTTCCGCAGCGGCCGGGCCGCCTGATTCCCAGCCGCCACCGGCCGAGCTCGATCCGGATGAAGCCGAGTTCCAGCGCCAGGCGGCCTATGCCAAGCAGCACGGCATCACCCTGTTCAGGCCGCCCGCCCTGGCGCGGCGCCTGGGATTGCCCGAGCATGGCACGGCCGACGGCAGCCCCACCCCCGGGAACCGGCACGGAGCGGACAAGAGGCCGTGAGCAACGGACGCCGCGAGACCGCCGTCAGGCGGCGGGCTGCGTTTCCGATTCGGCGGCCATCGAGACGCCAAGGGGCGCAGCCCGAGCCTCTCAGGAGAGCGGCGGAACCGTTTCGGCTTCGTCGGCCGTGGCGCGATCCTCGCCGGCCGCAGCGCCCTCGGCGGCCGCAGCCCGCGTCGGCACCTCCTCCCGCGCATTCGGATCGCCCGGGGCGGTCTCGCAGCCCAGGTCCGGCAGCGCCACGATGCGGTGGCCGCCGCGGCCGGAGGCGCGGCAGACGATGAAGCCGCGCTGCTCCATATAGGACAGGAGGCGCCGGGTGCGGCCGACCGACTGGGTGCCGTAGGCCCGGGCGATGGTGGCGTCGGACGGGCAGGGGGCGCCGGCCATCGCCGCCTTGACCAGCAGCAGGAAGATGCCCTGCATGTCTTCCGGCAGCTCCCGCGACAGCTCGGTCGCGTGCTGCCAGGCCGGGCTTTCCGCCGTGTCGGTGTCGACCCCGGCGCGGGCCACGGCCAGCCGGCCGCGGAAGCCGGCGAGGTCGAGCGCCGGGGCGCCGCGGCTGCCGACCCGCTGGATCCGGCAGCGCACCAGGAAGTCCTGGTACAGCACCGAGATCGGGCGGAAGGCCGAATCCTCCGCCGCCACCAGGTCGCGCAGCACCGCGTCGATCGCGGCGTCGCGCTCGGCCTGGGGCATCGGGTCCGGCTCCTCCTCCGCCGCTGGGGCGGTGTCGGGGCGGCTGCGGATCAGCTGGGCCAGCAGCTCGGCCGTCGATTGCGGCGGCTGCGGCGGCGGCCGCGTCGGGCGGGGCATCGGCGGCTCGGCCTCGGCCGCCTTGAAGATCAGCTCGTGCACGTCCTCGGGCGGCGCCTCGGGCATCGGCAGCAGCTTCGGGCTGCTCGAGCGCGCGCCGGTCTCGACTGCGCCGATCCGGATCTCGATCGGCCGGCGCGACAGGGCGGGCCCGAGGGCGACGAAGCGGCCGCGGCCGAGGTCGCGGAACATCTCGGCCTGGCGCCGCTCCAGCCCCAGGAGGTCGGCGGCGCGGGCCATGTCGATGTCGAGGAAGGTGCGGCCCATCAGGAAGTTCGAGGCCTCGGCCGCCACGTTCTTGGCCAGCTTGGCCAGGCGCTGGGTGGCGATCACCCCCGCCAGGCCGCGCTTGCGGCCGCGGCTCATCAGATTGGCCATGGCGCCCAGCGTCGCCTTGCGCGCCTCCTCCGACACGTCGCCGGCGGCGGCCGGGGCGAACAGCTGGGCCTCGTCCACCACCACCAGCACCGGGTACCAGAGGTCGCGCTCGGCGTCGAACAGCCCGTTCAGGAAGGCGGCGGCGGCGCGCATCTGGGAATCGATGTCGCAGCGCTCCAGGTTCAGGACGGCGGAGGTGCGGTGCTGCCGCACCCGGCCGGCGATGCGGTACAGATCGTCGTCGGACCGGTCGCCGTCGACCACGATGTGGCCGAAGCGGTCGGCCAGGCTGACGAAGTCGCCCTCCGGGTCGACCACCACCTGCTGCACCCAGGCGGCGCTCTGCTCCAGCAGGCGGCGCAGCAGATGCGACTTGCCGGAGCCGGAATTGCCCTGCACCAGAAGCCGAGTCGCCAGCAGTTCCTCGAGATCGATCATGGCCGATGCCCCGTCGGACAGCGTTCCGATGTCGATTTGAACCGTCATCACCCCTCCGCACACTCCCCCGCCGCCCGGGGACGGCGGGGCCGGGCATGGTCTATCACGACCGGGCGGGCCGGGGGCAGCCCGATGGGACAGGGCAGGGTCCCGGCATGCCGAATCCCCCGACCCGCCGGGCCGGGACCATATCAATACTGGATAGCATGATGCGGGAACCGGATCCGCGAGAGGGCGGGGAGCCGCCGCCGGGCACAGGGCCCGGCCGCCCGCGGCCGCCGTCCGGCAAGGGTTGCGGCCGGCCGCGGCCCTTCACGCGGGCCAACCGCCTGGGGAATATCGGACAATTCGCGGGCGCCGGTGACGGGGGCGGGCTCGCCCTCCGCGCTTGACTCCGTCCGGTTGGGTCTGAGCATCTGTTCATAAAATGAGCATAAGATCATAGCTGCCCTGCCGACAGGCGCCGCGCCGGCATCGGATGTCGGTCGCTCCGCCGGCAGGCGGCGACATCGCGCAGAGCGGCTTTGCAGGATCAACCCCGAGGAGGCCCCATGGTCCGGACGATGACGAACGCCCTGGCCCCGCCGATATGGACGTTCATCGCCGGGGGCGTGCCCTGAGAGGTCCGACTCCACGAACCGCGTCACCAGGACATCTTTGACGATCCACGACCTCCCCCGCCGGGCGGGAGAGGTGCCCGGTCCTTCGCCCGCCTCTGTCTGGAAGAGGGAAGATGCATGCTTGAATACGCATTCACGCCGACGGCTCCGGCGTCGCAGGCGCAGCAGGCCCCGGTCGGCGACGACCGTCAGTCCGCCCTGCAGCGGCCGGCGATGAACCTGGCCTCGGTCGACCTGAACCTGCTGGTGGCGCTGGAGGCGCTGCTGCAGTTCCGCAACGTCACCCACGCCGCGCAGCATATCGGCCAGAGCCAGCCGGCGATGAGCCGGGCCCTGGCCAGGCTGCGCGGCATGTTCAACGACGATCTCCTGGTCCGCACCTCGACCGGCCTGGCGCCGACGCCGCGGGGCGAGCGCCTCGCCGCACTGCTGCCCTCGGTGCTGGGCGCGATCCGGGAGATCGTGACGAGCCGCAGCTTCGCCCCCGGCGAATGGCGGTCGAAGGTGACGATGGCGATGCCCGACCACCAGGCGTTGGTCCTGCTGCCGCGCCTGCTGCCGCGGCTGCGCGAACGCGCCCCGCATCTCGACGTCGTCACCGACCCGCTGCTGGCCGGCGCGCTGCGGCGGCTCGAACAGGGCGAGATCGACCTTGCCGTCGGGCAGATCGGCGAGACTCCGCCCGGCTATTTCCGGCGCAGCCTGTACGCCGACCGCTTCGCCTGCCTGCTGCGCCGGGACCATCCGGCCCTGGCACGCCGGTGGACGATCGAGAGCTTCTCGACTCTGCGCCACGCCGTGATTGCCTCGGGCTCCGAGGACGGCTTCGGTCAGGTCTATGACGGGCTGGCCAAGCTGGACCTGCCGGACCGCGACCCGATCCTGGTCCCCAACATGCTGACGGCGCCGGCGATGATCGCGGAGACCGACCTGGTGCTGACCGTGCCGCATCGCGTCGCGACGCGGGTCGCCGCCATGCTGCCGCTGGCGGTGGTCGAGCCGCCGCTGGAGCTGCCGCCCTACGAAGTCGCGCTGATCTGGCACGAGCGGCGCCATCGCGACCCGGACCACAGCTGGCTGCGCACCGAGATCGCCGCAGCTGCGCTGGCGGCGGTTCACGGCGGTCGCCGGTCCGCCGGCCCGATGGAGTTGCGCAGTGACCCCGCATCCTGACGATGCTGCGGGATTAGCCCGCATTTCTCACACTCCCTATGCCCTGCGTCGTCTTGCGGCGAGTCGGATGCGGGGGCGGGACGCGAAAAGCATAGCGGCGCTACGGTTGAGCGGCCCGCCCCCGCAGGCGGCC
>NZ_JBHYMS010000092.1:0-18282 GCF_042743185.1 Inquilinus sp. NPDC058860
GACCCCTCCCCCTGCCCCCCTCCCGCAAGGGGAGGGGGGACAAAAAAAGAAGCGTGCTTCAGCTATTTGAAAAGGTCCCGCCAGGCGGGAGAGGCAACGCAAAAAGGCAGGCCGTTGCCTCACGAGCCGGGCGGGCGGGAGAAGCCGGTCGCGAGCGCATGCGCCCAGCCGGGACGGCCGTTCTCCGCCGCCCGCCGGACCGCGCGATCGTGGTCGTAGGGGATGGCGATCAGCTCCGCCGCCACACGGCCGCCATCCAGCTCCAGCATCGCGTAGCGGGCGGCGGGCGATCCCGATTCGGAGACATGGGCCGGCGGGGTGGGGTCGTCATAGGCCGGGGCGCCGATGCTGCCGGGGTTGAGGATCCAGCGCCCGTCCGGCAGGCGCAGCAGCCAGGGCAGGTGGCTGTGGCCGCACAGGATGACCGGGGCGGAGACGCCGTCCAGCCGCGCGGCGATGGCGTCGGCAGGCGCGCGCACCAGCCGGCCGCCCTCGATGTCCTCCAGCAGATAGGCGTTGTCGTCCTCCGGCCTTGCATGGAAGGCGGTGATGCCTTCCGGCAGGTCCAGCCGCGTCGGCAGGGCGCCGAGCCAGGCGCGGCCGGCGGCGTCGAGCGCGTGGCGGGCATAGCCGTCGGAGGTGCTCGGCGGCTCGTCCCGGTCCTCCCACACCCAGCGGTCGTGGTTGCCGCGCACGGTCGGCCAGCCCTTGGCCATCAGCAGGTCCAGCGTCTCGCGCGGCCACAGCGGGCCGGAGACGCAGTCGCCGAGATGGACGATGGCGTCGGCGCCGCGGCGGCCGAGATCGGCCAGCACGGCCTCGAGGGCCGGAAGGTTGCCGTGGATGTCGGCGAGGACGGCGAGGCGCATGGGGACCCTGCGGCGGAGAGCGGGATCGCCACGATGCCGCCCCGCCGTGCCGAAGGGAAGCCTACTCCGCCAGCGCCTGCTCGCGCTTGCGCGTGATCGCCGGCACCAGCATCGCCAGCAGCAGGATCGCTACGACCGCCAGCAGCACCGCGCTGATCGGGTGGGTCAGGAACACGGTGAAGTCGCCGTCGGACAGCAGCATGGCGCGGCGGAAGTTCTCCTCCAGCTGCGGCCCCAGCACCAGGCCCAGCAGCAGCGGCGCCGGCTCGGCCTTCACCTTGACGAAGAAATAGCCGACCAGCGCGAAGCCCAGCATCAGCCAGACGTTGAACATGCTGTTGGCGATGCCGTAGGTGCCGATGCAGCAGAACAGCACGATGGCCGGGAACATCAGCCGGTAGGGGATCTTCAGCATCGAGATCCAGATGCCGATCAGCGGCAGGTTGATCACCAGCAGCATCAGGTTGCCGACCCACATGCTGGCGACCACGCCCCAGACCAGCTGCGGCTGCTCGGTCATGATCTGCGGCCCGGGCTGGATGCCGTGCATCATCAGCGCCCCGATCATCAGCGCCATCAGGGCGTTGGACGGGATGCCCAGCGTCAGCAGCGGGATGAAGCTGGTCTGCGCCCCGGCGTTGTTCGCGGCCTCCGGCCCGGCCACGCCCTCGATCGCGCCCTTGCCGAAGCGGCTGGGGTCGCGCGCCAGCTTCTTCTCCATGGCATAGGCGGTGAAGGGCGGCAGCGCCGCCCCGCCCCCCGGCAGCACGCCGAGGAAGGAGCCGATGGCGGTGCCCCGGACCATCGCCGGGAAGGCCTGGCGCAGATCGGCCCAGCGGGGCATCAGGTCGCGCACCCTGCTGCTGACCAGCTGGCGCGGCTGCGGCCGGTCGAGATTGGCCATGATCTCGCCGAGGCCGAACAGGCCCATGGCGATCGGCACGAAGTCGAGCCCGTCGCCCAGCTCCGGAATGCCGAAGGTGAGGCGCGAGGCGCCGGAGGAGACGTCGATGCCGACGATGCCGAGCAGCAGGCCCAGCACCACCATCGCCAACGCCTTGGCGACGGAGCCATGCGCCAGGATCACCGCCGCGATCAGCCCGAGCACCAGCAGGCTGAAATACTCGACCGCGGTGAATTGCAGCGCCAGCGCGGCGAGCGGCAGGGCCAGCAGCGCGATCACCACCGTCGCCACGGAGCCGGCGAAGAAGGAGGAGATGGCGGCGATGGCCAGCGCCAGGCCGGCCTTGCCCTGGCGCGCCATCTGGTGGCCGTCGAGGCAGGTGACGACCGATGACGTCTCTCCCGGCACGTTGACCAGGATCGCCGTGGTGGAACCGCCATATTGCGCGCCGTAGAAGATGCCGGCGAGCATGATGAAGGCCGACGAGGGATCAAGCCCGAAGGTGAAGGGCAGCAAGAGGGCCACGGTCGGGATCGGCCCGATGCCGGGCAGCACCCCGATCGCCGTGCCGATCAGCACGCCGAACAGGCAGTACAGCAGGTTCTGCCACTGCAGCGCCGTGGTCAGGCCGAGGAGCAGGTTGTCGAAGAGGTCCATGACGCCCCTGAAATGCGGCCTAGAAGCGCGGCCAGACCGGCACCGGCAGGTCCAGCAGCAGCACGAACAGGATCACCGCGGCGGCGCCGAGCCCGACGGCGAAGACGACGGTCTCGCGCAGCCGCGTCTCCCGGCTGGCGAGGCCGGCGACGACCACGGTGGCGAAGGCGGCGACCGCCAGCCCGGCCTTGGCGGCGAGCAGGGCGAAGACGGCGACGGCGGCGAGGATGCCGAGGATCGGTCGCAGCTTGGGCGCTTCGACCCCCTCGCCGCCGATCGCCAGGCTGCGCAGGGCGAAGACCAGGCCGAAGCCGGCGGCGCCGATCGCCAGCACCCGCGGCATGAAGCCCGGCCCCATATCGGCCGGGCTGCCGAAGCCGAGCTTGCGGGTGGCGACCAGGACGACGGCCGCCACCACGCAGAGGAAGAGGCCGAACAGCAGGTCCGGCCAGTTGATGCGCGTCACCCTGTCACTCGCCCTTGATGCCGGCGTCGGCGATCACCTTGCCCCAGGCCTCGGTGTTGGTGGCGAGCCAGGTGCCGAGATCCGCCGGCGGGCCGGCGACGACCCGGCCGCCCTGCTGGGCGATCCGCTCCGCCACCTCCGGCTGCTTCAGGATCTCGCCGAGCGCCGTGTTCAGCTTCTCGACCAAAGCGGGCGGCGAGCCGGCGGTGGTCAGCAGTCCCTGCCAGGACCCGACATCGGCGGAGGGCAGCTTGGCCTCGGTGAAGGTCGGGATGTCCGGGGCGCTGGCGATCCGGTCCTGGCCGGTCACTGCGATGCCGCGGAGCTGGCCGTTGGCGACGAAGGGCAGGGTCGCGGTGGCGCCGTTGATGATGACCTTGCTCTCGCCCGACACCACGGCCTGGGTGGCCGCGGAACCGCCGCGATAGGGCACGGTCTTCCATTGGATGCCGAGGTCCTTGGCCATGGCGACCGCGGTGATGTGGTTGACCCCGCCGATGCCGGAATTGGCCACAGCCAGCTTGCCGGGATTGGCCTTGGCGTAGTCGACCAGCTCGGCCGCATTGGTCACCGGCAGGTCCTTGTTCACCGCCAGCACATAGGGCACGAACATGATCATCCCGACCGGCGCCAGATCCTTCAGCGGATCGTAGGACAGGTCGCTGAACAGCCCCGGCGCGGTGGCGATCGAGCCGACATCGGCGAGCAGCAGCGTGTGCCCGTCCGGGTCGGCCTTGGCCACCGCGTCGGCGCCGATATTGCCGGCGGCGCCGGGCTTGTTCTCGACCACCACGGTCTGGCCGATGGCTTCGGACAGCTGCGGCGCGATGATGCGCGCCAGCGTGTCGGAGGTGCCGCCCGGCGCGTAGGGGACGACGATGCGGACGGTGCGTTCGAAAGTCTGCGCGGACACCGGGCCGGCGGCCCCGAGCATCGCAAGGCCGGCGGCGAGCGCGAGCGCGCTGCGTCTGGTGATCATGGTTGGTCCTCCCCCTGATGAATCATCTGATCGCTCGTCTTGCGGCGGGCTTAGGCGGACGGTACGGAGGAGACCGATCCGACTCCAGGTCCAAGACGGCATCGATCGATGCGCCATCAGCATCAATCCTGGGGATTTCGTGGCCCATCCGTCTCAAGATGATGCCCCTTGCCCGTCCGGCCGGGCTCGCGTCTGATGGCGCCGAACAGGCAAGGGAGAGACGCGATGAAGATCCTGGACGAGACCTTCCTGTCCCCTGCCCCCGATCTGCGCCTGGCCTGGACCAACCCGCCGCCCGACTGGTCGATCGGGCCGGAGGGCCTGGGGCTGCGCACCGCCGCCGGGACCGATTTCTGGCAGGGCACGCATTACGGCTTCCGGGTCGACAATGGCCATGTGCTGGCGCTGCCGGTGGCCGGCGACTTCGTGATGGAGACAGTGGTGCGCGGCAGTCCCGTGCACCAGTACGACCAGGCCGGGCTGATCGTGCGCCAGTCGCCGGAGAGCTGGATCAAGACCTCGGTCGAGTTCGAGACGGCGGCGCACAGCCGCCTCGGCGCCGTGGTCACCAATGCCGGCTGGTCCGACTGGTCGACCCAGGACGTGCCGACCCGGCCGGGCGGCGCCACCGGCTTCCGCATCCGCCGCACCGGCGCCGACTACATCGTCGAGGCGGCGCCCGAGGGCGAGGACCGCTGGGTGCAGCTGCGCATCGCCCGGCTGCACGCCGATGACGGCGCCGGCCCCGTGCTGGCCGGCCTCTACGCCTGCAGCCCGAAGGACGCGGGCTACGAGGCGCAGTTCGGCCATCTGCGGATTTCGAGGCCCTGATATCGGCTCGGAAACCGCTTCATGGTTACGCCGGTCGTTCGCTTCCGAGGAGTTTCTGGGTGGCGCGTAACACCAGGATTTCACTCGACGATCACTTCGCCGACGTCATCGACGCGCAGGTGCAGGCCGCCCGTCAGTTGCCGTACAGGTATTCCGGCAGCCACAGCACGATGCCGGGCCAGAGATACATCAGCACCATGCACAGGATCACGACCAGCATGTAGGGCATCATGCCGGCGAAGATCTGGTTGAGGGTGACGTGCGGCGGCGCCACGCCTTTCAGGTAGAAGGCCGACATCGCCACCGGCGGCGACAGGAATGCCGCCTGCAGGTTGACGAACACCAGCACGCCCCACAGCACCGGGTCGATGCTGAAATGCTTCAGGAGCGGCAGGAAGATCGGCACGAAGATGATGATGATCTCGGTCCATTCCAGCGGCCAGCCGAGCAGGAAGATGATCGCCTGCGACAGGATCATGAACTGGACCGGCGACAGGTCGAGCGACAGCACCCAGCGCTCGATCAGCGCCTGGCCGCCGAGCAGCGCGAAGACGGCGGAGAACAGGGCCGAGCCGACGAACAGCCAGCACACCATGGCGGTGGTCTTGGCCGTCAGGAACACCGCCTCCTTGGTCCGCTTCCAGTTCAGGGTCCGGGCCTGCAGCGCCAGCAGGAAGGCGCCGGCGGCGCCGACGGCGGCGGATTCGGTCGCCGTGGTGATGCCGAACAGGATCACCGCCAGCACGAGCACGGTGAGGATGCCGAGCGGCATGACCGACGAGGCCAGCAGCTTCAGCATCTCGAAGCGCTCGGCGGTCATGCGCCGGTAGTAGCGGAACAGCACCACCGCCGCGGCCAGGGCCACCAGGCCGAAGGCGATGGTGAAGCCGGTGCCCGGCCCGATCTCCGCGCCGGTCGCCGGCGCTTCGGCGGCGACCGGCGCGCCGAGCTGCTCCAGCCCCTCCGGCACCGCCTCCGCCTCGGCCGAGGATTGCGGGTAGATCACCACGTACCACCAGGCCGCCCCGAGGGTCACGGCCGTCAGCGCCAGCGGCACCAGCGCGGTGCCGAAATTGCCGGCCAGGCGGCCATAGGTCAGGCGCCCGGCCCCGGTGTCGAGCGCGGCGGCGCGGGACGGCGAGACCAGGGCCTTGGCCAGCCCGACCAGCATGTTGCGCGAATAGGCGGCCTGGAAGGCGCGCATCCAGCCCGGCACCGGCACCCGGGTCTGGTCCTCCGGCAGCCGCGGCGCGACCTTCGGCTGCAGCAGCGCCCAGCCGACGATGTAGACGAGGTACAAGAGCGCCAGGAAGAACCCGGGGAACATCGCCGCGGCGTAGAGCTTGACCACCGACTGCCCCGCCACCGCGGCGTAGACGATGATCATCACCGAGGGCGGGATCAGGATGCCCAGCGTGCCGCCGGCGGTGATCACGCCGGAGGCGAGCCGGACGTCGTAGCCGGCGCGCAGCATCGGGTTCAGCGCGATCACCCCCATCAGCACCACGACGGCGCCGACCAGGCCGCTGGCGATGCCCCAGAAGGTGCAGACGATCAGGGTGGCGACGGCGAGCGAGGCCGGCACCCGGCGGGCCGAGAGCTGGATGCTGTAGAACATCTTGTCCACCAGCGCCCCGCGCTCCATCACATAGCCCATCAGCACGAACAGCGGGATCGAGACCAGGACGTCGTTGGTCATCGCCCCGTAGGTGCGCTGGACCATCAGGTCGAACACCCGGTTGTCCCACCACGCCTCGGACGGGTCGTAGAAGGCGTAGAAGCCGAAGAACATGCCCAGGCCCATCAGCGTGAAGGCCGTCGGGAAGCCCATCATGATCACGACCACGATGAGCCCCAGCATCGCGAGTCCGAGCGCCCCGTCGCTCATGTCTGCAGATCTCCCCCCTGCCCGCGCTGGCGCGCCGCCTCGTCGATCTTCTGCGCCCGCTCGATCGCGTCCCGGCGCGTCGCCTCGTCCACATGCTCGCTGTGCGCCAGCTGCTCCTCGACCACGTCGATCTCGGCGACGTCCTTGAGCCGGCTGGGCCAAGTCCCGGTGCGCAGGCAGGCGACGCAGCGCAGGATCTCGGCCAGGCCCTGCAGCAGCACCAGCGCCCCGGCCACCGGGATCACCGCCTTGAAGTGGTAGATCGGCGGCCCCTCCGCGGTGACGGTCGAATGCTCGCCGATCCGCCAGGACAGCTCCGCATAGCTGTATCCGGCATAGACCAGGGCGGCGATACCGGGCAGGAAGAACAGGATGTACAGCACCAGGTCGAACGCCGCCTGGGTCCGCGGCCGCATCGATCCGTACAGGAAGTCGCCGCGGACATGGCCGTTCTGGGCCAGGGTGTAGGCCCCGGCCAGCATGAACAGGCTGCCGTAGAACATGTTGCTGGCGTCGAAGATCCACGCCGTCGGCATGTTCAGCAGGTAGCGCTTCACCACCTCGATGCAGATCAGGGCCATCAGCCCGATGATCAGCCACGCCGCGGCCTTGCCGACCCAGGTGCTGACGCCGTCGACCAGATGCAGGAGTCGCTGGAAGCTCATACGGTGCAGCCCGCTGCCGGAGGGTTCGGACGGGAACACGGCGCCGCCGGACCTGTCCGACGGTGCCGGCTCCGCTGCGGGATCAGATCTTGCTGGCGGCCGCGTTCGCTCCGAAGTAGTGGTCGAAGGCCAGCCGCCGGTTGACCACGGTGTCCTGCTCCCACCGCGTCGCCCGCTGGGCGAAGGCGATCTGCGACTGCAGGATCTCCTTGAACAGCGGGTTCTCCCCGGCCTTCTTCTTCACCACCTCGTCGTAGACTTCGAGCTGCCGCTTCAGGATCGCCTCCGGCGTCTTGTAGAACTTGACGCCGTCCTTGCTCTGCAGCTCGCCGTAGTCCTTCGAGTAGCGGTCGATCGCCTTCCACTGCATGTCCTGCGACGCCGCCTCGGCCGCGTTGGCGATGATGGCCTTGATCTTGTCGGGCAGCGCGTCGTACTTGGCCTTGTTGAACAGGACCTCGAACTGCTCGGCGTTCTGGTGGAAGCTCTGCAGCATGCAGATCTTGGACACGTCGGGGAAGCCGAGCACCCGGTCGGAGGAGGCGTTGTTGAACTCGGCCGCGTCGAGCAGGCCGCGGTCCAGCGCCGAGACGATCTCGCCGCCTGGCAGCGCGTTGACCGCGGCGCCGAGGGCGGTGAAGACGTCGATCGAGATGCCGACGGTGCGGAACTTCAGGCCCTGCAGGTCCTCCACCTTGGCCACCGGCTTCTTGAACCAGCCCAGCGGCTGGGTCGGCATCGGCCCGTAGGGGAACGAGACGACATTGGCGCCGATCGAGGCGTAGAGCTTCTCCAGCAGCTCCTTGCCGCCGCCGTATTTGTGCCAGGCCAGCAGCGTGTTGGCGTCCATCGCGAAGCCGGGGCCGGACCCCCAGAGCGCGAGCGCCGTCTGCTTGCCGTAGTGGTAGACCATGACCCCATGGCCGCCGTCGAGCGTGCCCTGCGACACGGCGTCGAGCAGGCCGAAGGCGGGCACCACGGCGCCGGCCGGCAGCACCTCGATGGCCAGCTCGCCGCCGGTCATGTCGTTGACCTTCTTGGCGAAGTCGAGCGCGAATTCGTGGAAGATGTCCTTCGAGGGCCAAGTGCTCTGCCAGCGCATATGCACCGGTCCCTGCGCCTTGACGATGGCCGGCGCGGCGACGGTCGCTGCGGCGGCCACGGCCGCGCCGCCCAGGAACCGGCGGCGCGACCCTTTCGATACCGCGACGGGCGGCGTGGAATCCCGGTCATGGATGGTCATGGAAACCTCCCCAGTTGGGCGCGTGGGACGCTTCAGCCGGCGTCCTTCAAAGCGCAACAAAGTCACAGCTTCTCATAGATGACCGCAAGAATCATCCGGCAGGATCGTTGCCGCAGATTCGACCTTCGTCGCAGGCCCGGGGATCGGCCGCCGGCTCCGCCGCAAACCGGCCGGCCGGCGGCGCGGCCTCGATTGACACCCGCCCGCCGCCCCGCTTTAGTCCCTTCGCGCCCAGTGATGCCTGACGGGGAGTGACGGGATGAAGAAGGTCTATCCGGATGCGACGGCGGCGCTGGCCGGCGTGCTCCGCGACGGGATGATGGTCATGGCCGGCGGCTTCGGCCTGTGCGGCATCCCGGAGAAGCTGATCGACGCGATCGCGCTCAGCGGCGTCACCGGCCTGACCGTGATCTCGAACAATTGCGGCATCGACGGCGTCGGCCTCGGCAAGCTGCTCGAGCGCGGCCAGATCAAGAAGATGATCTCGTCCTATGTCGGCGAGAACAAGCTGTTCGCCCAGCAGTACCTGTCCGGCCAGCTGGAGCTGGAGTTCAACCCGCAGGGCACCCTGGCCGAGCGCATCCGCGCCGGCGGCGCCGGCATCCCCGCCTTCTTCACCAAGACCGGCGTCGGCACCATCGTCGCCGAGGGCAAGGAGGTGCGCGAGTTCGACGGCGCCGAATACGTCATGGAGCGCGGGCTGTTCGCCGACCTGGCCATCGTCAAGGCCTGGAAGGGCGACACCGAGGGCAACCTGATCTACCGGAAGACGGCGCGGAACTTCAATCCGATGATGGCCACCGCGGCCGAGGTGACGGTCGCCGAGGTCGAGGAGCTGGTCGATATCGGCGGGCTGGACCCGAACCAGATCCACACCCCGGGCATCTATGTGAAGCGCATCCTTCAGGGCAAGGACTACGAGAAGCGCATCGAGCAGCGCACCACCCGGCCGCGGGCCGCCTGAGGAGAGGGAGAACATCATGCCCTGGACCCGTGAGCAGATGGCCGCCCGCGCCGCGAAAGAGCTGCAGGACGGCTTCTACGTCAATCTCGGCATCGGCATCCCGACGCTGGTGGCGAACTACATCCCCGACGGCATCACCGTGGCGCTGCAGAGCGAGAACGGCATGCTCGGCATGGGCCCCTTCCCCTATGAGGGCGAGGAGGACCCGGACCTGATCAACGCCGGCAAGCAGACGATCACCGAGCTGCCGCAGTCGAGCTATTTCAGCTCCGCCGACAGCTTCGCCATGATCCGCGGCGGCCATATCGACCTGTCGATCCTCGGCGCCATGCAGGTGTCGAAGGACGGCGACCTCGCCAACTGGATGATCCCCGGCAAGATGGTGAAGGGGATGGGCGGGGCGATGGACCTGGTCGCCGGCGTCAAGCGCGTCGTCGTGATCATGGAGCACAACGCCAAGGACGGCACGCCGAAGCTGCTCGATGCCTGCGACCTGCCGCTGACCGGCAAGGCCGTGGTCGACCTGGTGATCACCGAGCTCGGCGTGTTCGAGATCGGGCCGCAGGGCCTGACCCTGACCGAGGTCGCCGACGGCGTCACGGTCGAGGAGATCCGGGCCAAGACCGAGGCTCCCTTCGCCACCCGGCTGGCCTGATCCCGCCCTGATGACGGGGACGCCGCTGGCGGGGCATGACCGCTACGGCTACAGCGCGATCACCCGCCGGCCGGGCACGGCCTGGCCGGCCGGGTCGCGCCTCGCCGTCTATCTCGGCCTCAACCTCGAGCATTTCGCCTTCGGCGAAGGGCTGGGGGCGGAATTGGCGCCGGGCGGGCCGCAGCCGGACGTGCTGAACTACGCCTGGCGCGACTACGGCAACCGGGTCGGCGCCTGGCGCCTGCTGGAGCTGTTCGACAGCCTGGCCCTGCCCTGCTCCGCCATCGTCAACGCGTCGATCTACGACCATTGCCCGGAGCTGCCGGCCGCCTTCCAGGCCCGCGGCGACGAGATCGTCGGCCACGGCCACAGCAACTCCGAACGCCAGGGCGTGCTGCCGGAGGCCGAAGAAGCGGCGCTGATCCGCCGCGCCACCGACACCATCGCCCGCCATGCCGGGGCGCCGCCGAAAGGCTGGCTCGGCCCCTGGATCTCGCAGAGCCGGCTCACCCCCGACCTGCTGCAGGAGGCCGGCTACGGCTACCTGCTGGATTGGTGCCATGACGACCAGCCGGTGTGGATGCGCACCCGCGGCGGCCGCATCCTGTCGGTGCCCTATCCGCAGGAGCTGAACGACATCCCAGCGATCGTGGCGCGCAAGATGAACGCCGACGCCTTTGCCGACATGGTGATCGGCCAGTTCGACGAGATGCTGGAGCAGCAGGCGCACGGCCAGGCCCTGGTGATGGGCGTGGCGCTGCACCCCTACATCGTCGGCCAGCCCTACCGGCTGCGCCAGCTGCGCCGCGCCCTGGCCCATATCGCCGCCCGGCGCGATGCGGTCTGGATCACCACCGCCGGCGCCATCGCCGCCCACGCCGCCGCCCTGCCGTCCGGGACCGTGCCGGACTGAGCGCGGAGCAAGCCGCGACGCTTGCCCCTGCCCGGTTCGAAGCCCAGATTAGAGCTTTCGCACATGCGAGAGACCGGCCCCATGCCCGACGGCACTCCCGAGGCAAGCCTCAAGCTCGTCGCCGACATCACCGCCATCGACTCCGCCGCCTGGGACGCCTGTGCCGGGCCGGACAACCCGTTCCTGTCCCATGCCTTCCTGTCGGCATTGGAGGAAAGCGGCTCGGCCACCGCAGATGCCGGCTGGCTGCCGCAGCACCTGGTGCTGGAGGAGCCGGACGGCCGGTTGCTCGGCGCCGTGCCGCTGTACCTCAAGGGCCATTCCCAAGGCGAATACGTCTTCGACCACAGCTGGGCCCGCGCCTATGAGCAGGCCGGCGGCCACTACTATCCGAAGCTGCAATCGGCCGTGCCCTTCACCCCGGTCACCGGCCCGCGCCTGCTGGTCCGCCCCGGCGCGCCGGCGCAGACCGCCGATCTGCTGATCCATGGGCTGGAGCAGGCAGCGCTGGCGCACAAGGTCTCCTCCGTCCACGTCACCTTCCCGACCGAGGCCGACTGGTCGCGCTTCGGCGAAGCCGGCTGGCTGCAGCGGATCGGCGAGCAGTACCACTGGGAGAATGACGGCTACGCCGGCTTCGACGACTTCCTGGCGACGCTGAACAGCCGCCGGCGCAAGGACATCCGCAAGGAGCGGCAGCGCGCAGTCGAAGGCGGCATCCGCCTGACCGTGCTGACCGGCGACGACCTCAAGCCCCGGCACTGGGACGCCTTCTTCCGCTTCTACCGCAACACCAGCGACCGGAAATGGGGCGACCCGTATCTGACCCGGGAGTTCTTCGCCCGGATCGGCGAGACCATGGCCGACCGCATCGCCCTGGTGATGGCGGAGAAGGACGGCCGCTGGATCGCCGGCGCGCTGAACCTGATCGGCAGCGACACGATCTACGGCCGCAACTGGGGCTGCGACGGCCGCGACTATCCCTTCCTGCATTTCGAGGCCTGCTACTACCAGGCGATCGACTTCGCCATCGCCCGCGGCCTGAAACGGGTCGAGGCCGGCGCGCAGGGCGAGCACAAGGTGATGCGCGGCTACCGCCCGGTGCGCACCTACAGCACCCACTGGATCCGGGACCCCGGCTTCCGCCGCGCCGTGGCCGATTTCCTGGCCCGCGAGACCCGCGCGGTCGAGGCCGGCATCGAAGACCTCGCCGAACACCTCCCCTTCCGGCAAGATTGCTCCTAGCCGCATCCGCGGCCGGCATCACGACGCGACAGCCGGCAGGGCTGTCGCCGCGAACCGAGGGAGAGAGACGATGGATCTCGACAAGCTCTTGGGTGCGTTGGCGCAGAGCGGCATGGGCCGCGCCTCGGGAGGCGGCGGGGCCGGCGGCCTTGGCGGCATCCTCAGCCAGGTGCTGGGCGGGGGCGGCGCGCCCTCGGGCGGGCTCGGCGGATCGGGCGGCGGCCTGGGCGGTCTCGGCGGGCTGCTGCAGGGCCTGGGCGCCGGCGGCGGTGCCGGAGGCGGCGGGCTGGGCGGCCTGGGCAGCATCCTCGGCGGCCTCTCGGGCGGCCAGAGCCGCGGCGGCGGCCTCGGTGGAGGCCTGGGCGGCGGACTGATGGCGATCATCGCCTCGATCGCCATGCAGGCGCTGCAGAACCGCGGCGGAGGCGGCGGGCTGCTGGGCGGCCTCGGCGGCCAGGACGATGCGCCCCAGGCGGCTCCGGCCGGTCCGGCTCCGACCCCGGCTCCGGGCGCGGGCGGCGGGGCCGGCGGCGGGTTCCTCGACATGGCCGATTCGGTCGGCGGCGGAGCCCAGGCGGCGCCCCTGATGGGGCAGGACACCGCCCACCGCATCATCCGCACCATGATCGCCGCAGCGGCCGCCGACGGCACCATCGACGAGGCCGAGGCCACGGCGATCCAGGGGCAGCTCGGCGACGAGGATGCGGAGGAGCGCGCGTTCATCGAACAGGAGCTGGCCAACCCGGCGACGCCGGAGCAGCTGGCCGCCGGAGTCGGCGGCCCGCAGGAGGCGGCGCAGGTCTACACCGCGGCGCTGCTGACCGTGACCATGGATTCGCCGGAGGAAAGCCGCTTCCTGAAACAGCTGGCCCTGGCGCTGCGGCTCGACGCCCAGACCATCGCCGCGCTGCACCAGACGGTGAAGCAGGGCCAATGATGTAGGTTGGGTTCGCGCTTGGGCGAACCCAACATCCCGAGACCCGAGCGTTGGGTTCGCTTCCGCGAACCCAACCTACGCCCGGCGGCCTTAAAACTCCGTCTCCAGCACCCGATCCGGCGGCACATGGCCGTCGACGAAGCTGCGGATGTTGACGATCACCTTCTGGCCCATGTCGATGCGGCCCTCGAGCGTGGCCGAGCCCATATGCGGCAGCAGCACCACGTTGGGCAGCTTGAGCAGCTTCGGGTTGACGTTCGGCTCGCGCTCGAACACGTCGAGCCCGGCCCCCGCCAGCTCGCCCTGCTTCAGCATCTGCGCCAGCGCGGTCTCGTCGATCACCTCGCCGCGCGAGGTGTTGACGATCAGCGCGTCGCGGCGCAGCAGCTTCAGGCGCCGGGCCGAGAGCAGGTGGAAGGTGGCCGGGGTGCGCGGGCAGTTGACCGAGACGATGTCCATCCGCGACAGCATCTGGTCCAGGCTGGGCCAGTAGGTGGCGTCCAGCTCGGCCTCCACCTCCGGATGCACGCGGTTGCGGTTGTGGTAGTGCACCGACAGGCCGAAGGCGCGGGCCCGGCGTGCAACGGCCTGGCCGATCCGGCCCATGCCGATGATGCCGAGGCGCTTGCCGCCGAGCCGGGCGCCGAGCATGCCGGTCGGGCTCCAGCCGGTCCACTGCCCGCCGCGGACCAGCCGCTCGCCCTCCGCCAGCCGGCGGGCCACGGCCAGGATCAGGGCCATGGTCATGTCCGCCGTGTCCTCGGTCAGGACGCCGGGGGTGTTGGTCACGGTCAGCCCGCGCGCCCTGGCGGCGGCGAGGTCGATGTGGTCGACGCCGGTGCCAAAGCTGGCAATCAGCTTCAGCTGCGGCCCGGACTTGGCCAGGAGGTCGGCGTCGATGCGGTCGGTCACCGTCGGCACCAGCACGTCGGCCTCGCCCATGGCGGCGACCATCTGCTCCCGGTCGAGCGCCACGTCGTCGTGGTTCAGCCGGGTCTCGAACAGCTCCATCATCCGGGTCTCGATGACATCCGGCAGCTTGCGCGTGACGATCACGAGCGGACGTTTTCTCTCGGCCATGGCTGAACCAGTCCCGGCAACCCCGTTCGCGCCATAGAGCAAGCCGGGCGCCCGCTTGTCCAGTGCCCCGGCTGTGACCTGCGTCACCGTCCGGCCGAAGAGTCGCGTAGGATGATGGCGTCGACCGGCGGAAGGACCATGCGGGACGAGACCGATTTTCGCGGCGCGCTGCAGCGGCAGGCGCGATGGCCGCTGGCGGCGGGGGCGCTGGCGCTCGCCGCCCTGGCGGTGCCGCTCGCCGTCGATCCCGCGCTCGGCGCCGCCTTCGTGGTCCGGGCCGAGCTGCTGTATTGCGGCATCGCCACGCTGATCCTGGCCGGCCTCGCCGCCCATGCTCCGCATCGCCGCTTCGGCCCGGCCAACACGGTGACGCTGTCGCGCATCGTGCTGATCTGCCTCCTGGCCGCGCTGATGGGCACGGCGGCGCCGGACGAGGACTGCCTCTGGCTGGTCACCGGTTTCGCCGCGCTGGCCCTGGCGCTGGACGGGGTCGACGGCCGGGTCGCCCGGCGCAGCGGCCTGGCCTCCCGCTTCGGCGCCCGATTCGACATGGAGGCCGACGCCTTCTTCGTCCTGGTCCTGTCGGTGCTGGCCTGGCAATGGGGCAAGGTCGGGATCTGGGCGCTGCTGATCGGGGCGATGCGCTACCTCTACGTCCTGGCCGGCGCCGCCTGGCCTTGGCTGCGCGCGCCGGTGCCGGACAGCTTTGCCCGCAAGGCCGTCTGCGTGATCCAGATCCTGGTGCTGATCGCCTGCCTGGCGCCGCCGGTGCCGCATGCTCTCGCCACGACGCTGGCGGCGGGCGCGCTGGCGGCACTGTGCTGGTCCTTCGGCCGCGACATCGTCTGGCTTTGGCGGCGGCGGGTCCCTGCATGAACGCCGTGACCCGCGCCGCCGGCATCGCCCGTTCGCTCGCTATCTACCGCGGCATCCCGGGCCGCTCCGCCCGCTTCCGGCGCTTCTTCTCGGCCCTGATCCGCCCCGGCGACCTGTGCTTCGACATCGGCGCCCATGTCGGCAACCGCAGCCTGTGCTGGGCCGGCCTCGGCGCCCGGGTGGTGGCGGTCGAGCCGCAGCCCGATCTCGCCCGGCTGCTGCGCCGCAGCTTCCGCGGCCATCCCGGCATCACCCTGGTCGAGAGCGCGGTCGGCGCCGCCGCCGGCACCGCCATGCTGCATCTCAGCAGCCGGACGCCGACCGTCGCCAGCCTGTCGCCGGACTGGATCGAGACGGTGTCGAAGGCCGACGGCTTCGCCTCGATCCGCTGGGACCGGCGGGTCGAGGTGCCGGTGACGACGCTGGACGCGCTGATCGGCCGCTTCGGCACGCCCGCCTTCTGCAAGATCGATGTCGAGGGCTTCGAGGCCGAGATCCTGGCCGGCCTGTCCCGCCCCCTGCCCTGCCTGTCGGTCGAGGTCGTCCCGGCGGCGCTGCCGGCCGCGCTCGCCGCCCTCGACCGGATCGAGGCGCTGGGCCGCTATCGGTTCCAGGTCTCGATCGGCGAAACCGGGCGCTTCCTGTGGCCGAACTGGCGCAGCGGGCACGAAGTGCGGGCCTGGCTGTTGACTCGATCGCCGGAGGATCGCTCCGGCGACCTCTACGCACGGGCCGAGGCATGATGGACACCGCCTGGATCTGGCTGCTCGACCGCCGCGCCGGCCGGCCGGAGGCGCCCTTGCCCTCCGACTCCGCGGCCCGCGACCGGATCGCGCTGCTGCGCCCCTTCGCCGAGGCCGGGGGCCGCTTCGCCCTGGCCCATCTCGGCCAGAGCATCGACGGCCACATCGCCACCGGCTGCGGCCAGTCGCAATACGTCACCGGCCCCTGCAACCTGGACCATCTGCACCGGCTGCGGGCCCTGGCCGATGCGGTGCTGGTCGGCGCCGGCACGGTGGCGCATGACGACCCGCGGCTGACCACCCGCCGGGTCGAGGGGCCGAACCCGGTGCGGGTGGTGCTCGATCCCGACCGCCGGCTCGGATCCGGCCACGGCCTGTTCACCGACGGCGCCGCCCCGACCCTGCTTCTCTGCGCCGCCGACCGCACCGGCAAGCCGGCCGGCGGGGCCAAGATCGTCGGCCTCGACGACCTGTCGCCGGCCACGGTGCTGGACGCGTTGGCGGCGCGCGGGCTGCGGCGGGTGCTGATCGAGGGCGGCGGCACCACGGTGTCGCGCTTCCTCGCCGCCGGGGTGCTGGACCGGCTGCATGTCGCGGTGGCGCCGCTGATCATCGGCTCCGGCAAGAGCGGCCTGCGCCTGCCGGAGATCGCCCATCTCGACCAAGCCCTGCGCCCGCCCTGCCGCACCTATGCCATGGGCGGCGACGTGCTGTTCGACTTCGACCTGCGCGGGACGGCCGGGCCGGCCTAGCCGGCCAGGCCCAGCTCATGCGCGAAGGCCGCCGCCTGGGCCGGCCAGCCGGGAAGGCGCGCGCGCGCCGCCAGCCCGGCCTCGCGCAGCCGCAGCCGCGCCCCCGGATCGGTCAGCAGCCGGCGCAGCGCCCCGGTCAGCGCGTCGACGTCGCCCGGCGACACCAGGATTCCGGCGTCCGGCGGCACCGTGTCCGGGATGGCGCCGCCGGTGGTGCTGACGATCGGCAGGCCGCGCGCCGAGGCCTCCGCCAGGGCCATGCCGTAGCCCTCGTGATGCGACGGCATCACGAACAGGTCGGACCGGTCGTAGTGCCGCAGCAGCGCCGGCTCGTCGATCTCGCCGAGGAAGCGGATGCGGTCGGACAGACCGGCCTGCTCCACCGCCGCCAGCACCGCCCGGGCGTGCCCGGCGTCGCGCTCCAGGCTGCCGGCGCAGACCAGCCGCCAGGGCAGCGCGGCGAGGCGCTGCAGCGCGGCGACGAGGTCGAGATAGCCCTTGCGCGGCGTCAGCGTGGCGACGCAGAGCAGCACCGGCGCCGCCTCGCCCGAGCCCCGGGCCGGCGGGGTCGGGTCGGTGCCCGGCAGCACCACGCCGATGCGCCCGGCTTCGACGCCGTAGCCGAAGAGGTCGCGGGCGGTGCCGGGGCTGGTGACGATCACCCGCCGCGCCACCGCCAGCGCCTGCCGCTCGCTGATCTCCAGCGCCTGGCGCTGCGCCGGGCTCAAGCCCTGCTCGAAGGCCAGCGGGTGGTGGATCAGCGCCACCAGCCGCAGCCGCGCGGCCTCGGCCGCCATCAGCTTCGGCAGCACGCTGAAGGCCAGCCCGTCCACGACGGTGAGGGTGTTGTCCGGCAGGGCCCGCAGCACCGCGGCGGCCTCCGCCGCCTCGGCCTCGCTCGGAAAGGGAAAGCCGTCCCCCAGCCGGTGCAGCGCCACCCGGCGGCCGAGGCCCCGCAGCCCCTCGACGATGCGCCTGTCGTAGATGTACCCGCCGGTGCGCGATTCCGGGTCGCCCGGCAGCAGGAAGGCGATGCTCATCGCGCCAGCCGGCCCTCATAGGAGGCCCAGGCGACATGCGATTCGTGCAGGGTCACGGCCAGGCTCTCGATCGCCGCCGCCCCGGCCCCGAGCTCGCCCGCCGCGATCCGCGCGGCGATGCGGTCGAAGATGGTGCGGGCCAGCACCTCGGTCGTGGTGTTGCGTCCGGCGAAGGCCGGCTCGTCGTCCAGGTTGCGGTAGGTCAGCTCGCCCATCACCGCCTTCAGCGCGGTGGAGGCCAGGCCGATGTCGACGACGATGCCGTCGGCGTCCAGCTCCGCCCGGCGGAAGGCCAGGTCGACCACATAGGTGGCGCCGTGCAGCTTCTGCGCCGGGCCGAACACGGCGCCGCGGAAGCTGTGGGCGATCATGAAATGGTCGCGGACCGAGACCGTGTACATGCTTAACCTGCCTTTCTCACTCCCCTTGCATCCTGCGTCGCCTTGCGGCGAGTCGGATGCGGGGGCGGGACGCGAAAAGCGTATCGGGAATACGGTTGAGCGGCCCGCTCCCGCAGGCGGCCGCCGCAAGGCGACCCTTCGGGCCGGTTGAAAATGCCGACAGGGTGCGTCGAA
>NZ_JBHYMS010000093.1:0-18137 GCF_042743185.1 Inquilinus sp. NPDC058860
GGTCTCGCCGTCGGGGCCGGATCGCCGGAGTCCGGGCCGGTCCTGGGCTTCGAAAACCCCCTCCCCCTCCCCCTACCCCCTCCCGCAAGGGGAGGGGGGACTCGGTTTTTCGCTCGCCATGACGATTCCCCTCATAGCCCACCAGATCTCAAGCCATGGTCGCGAGCATCGCCGGCGTCACCCGGTGGCGCAGCTTTTCGCCGGCCAGGAAGCGGCGGATCTCGTCGACCGCGGTCGCCCCCTGGCGCTTGTGCGAATCCGCGCTGTGGCCGGCGGCGTGCGGCGACAGCACGACGTTCGGCAGGCTGCGGAGCGGGCTGTCGGCCGGCAGCGGCTCCTGGTCGAAGACGTCGAGTGCGGCGGTGAAGCGGCCGGTGCGCAGCGCGGCGAGCAGCGCCGCCTCGTCGACCAGCGCCGGACGGGCGGTGTTGATGAACAGGCAGCCGTCGCGCAGCCGGGCCAGCTGGGCCGCGCCGATCATGTGCCGCGTCTCCGGCAGCGCCGGGGCGTGCAGCGAGACGATGTCGCAGCCGGCCAGCACCTCGTCGAGGCTCGCGCGCTCGACCCCGAGCTCCGCCGCGGTCTCGGCCGCGAGATACGGGTCGGAGACCAGCAGGCGGCAGCCGAAGGCCCGGAACAGCCCGATCACCAGCCGCCCGACATAGCCGGCGCCGACGATGCCGACGGTCTGCGCCCCGAGCAGCCGGCCGAGATGGCGTTGGCGCAGCCCGAACCAGTCCTCGCCGGCCTTCATCCCGGCGTCGTGCCGGTGCGGCTCGCGCAGGATCGACAGGGTCTGGGCGATCACGAACTCGGCCACCGATTCCGCAATGTTGACCGCGGCATGGGAGACCTGGAGCCGGCCGCTCTCGATCGCCGCGGCGGGCACCAGGCGGCGGACGCTGCCGGCGGAATGGGCGACCAGCGCCAGATCCGGCCGGGCCGCCAGGACCGCGTCGCCGATCGGCGGCGTGCCCCAGCCGGTCAGCGCCGCCACGGCGCCGTCCAGCAGCCGGGGCAGGGTCTCGGCGGTCAGCTCGCCCGGCCCCGGCGCCCTTACCGAGGCGGCCGCGGCCAGCGCCTGCTCCGCCGCGGGCGGGATCATCTGCGCCCGCATCTCCGGCGCCAGCAGCAGGGCCACCACCGGCCTCGACTGCGATCCTTCCGACATGACGCTCCGCTCCCCTGGTTCTCGGCCGGTCAGCTCCGGCTCGGCTGCAGCACGATCTCGGCGACATGGGCGCGCGGCGGCAGCGCCATGACGAACAGGCAGGCGGCGGCGACATCCTCCGGCTGCAGCGCCGCGCGGCGCGCTTCCGCCGGCACCGGCGCCGGGCGCTTGTCGAGCAGCGGCGTGTCGGTCATGCCGGGCAGGATCACGGTCAGGCGCAGGCCGTTCTCGCGCTCCTCCTCCATCACCGCATGGGACAGGGCCAGCACCCCGGCCTTGGCCGCCTGGTAGGCGGCGCCGGAGCGGTCGGCCCTGCGCGCCGCGACCGAGGAGATGTGGATGATGAGGCCCTGCTTGCGGCGGCGCATGCCGGGCACCACGGCGCGGGTGAGGTTGAAGGCGGCGTTGAGATTGGCATCGACCATCCCGGCCCAGCTGTCCGGCGTCAGCTCGCCGAAGGCGCGACGGACGATGTTGGTGCCGACCGAGTTGACCGCGATGTCGATCGCATCGGCATGCGGCGCCAGCGCGGCGTCCAGCGCCGCCGCGTCGGCGGCGTCGGCCGCGATCACCGCAACCTGCCGGTCGGGGGTCATGGCGTGGATCGCCGCCGCCACCGCGTCGAGCCGCGCCCGGTCGCGGCCGAGCAGCAGCAGCGAGCCGCCCTCCCGCGCCGCGGCCAGCGCCGTCGCCCGGCCCATGCCGCTGCTGGCGCCGGCGACCAGGATCGTCCGGCCGGACAGCACACCCGCCATGATCAGCCTCCCTGTTTCGGCTGCGAGCCGTGCGACGGCGGCGCCGTCGAGGCCCGCACGATCAGCTGGGGCATGGCGCTGACATGCGCCTCCCGCCCCTCATCGGTGCCCTCGAGCACCCGGATCAGCGCCCCGACCGCGGCCTCCGCCATCGGCGCCAGAGGCTGGCGCACCGTGGTCAGCGGCGGATGCGCGATCGCCGCCAGGTCGATGTCGTCGAAACCGACGATCGAGACGTCGCCGGGGATCGAGGCGCCGAGGTCGCGGGCACCGGCATAGGCGCCCATCGCGTACATGTCGTTGACGGTCACAACCGCGGTCGGCGGGTCGTCGCGGCTGAGCAGCTCGCGGATGCCGATGCGGCCGAGCTCCGGCCCCTCGGTGTCGCCGTAGCCGCCGATGCCGGCGCCCTGCCAGACCAGGGCCGGGTCGAGCGCCAGCCCCGCCTTGGCCATCGCTGCCTTCAGCCCGTCGAGGCGACCGACGCGGCTGGAGGTCCCGATCGGGCCCGACAGGAAGGCGATCCGGCGGTGGCCGAGGCCGACCAGGTGCTGGCCGGCCAGCCGGGCGCCGAGCTCGTTGTCGACGCTGACGCTGCAGGCCACCACCTCCTCCGCCCCGTGGCCCTTGCGGTCGAAGGCGGCGACCACCAGGCCGCGCCGGGTCAGATGGGCGATGTGGTCGAAGGACAGCGGCGAGGAGCTGAAGATCACCCCGCGCACGCCGGAGGACAGCAGCGTCTCGGCATAGCGGGCCTCCAGCTGCGGGTCGCGCTCGGCGTTGCAGAACAGCACCTTGTAGCCGAGCGCGGTGGCCGCCCGTTCGACCTTGTGCGCCAGCGCCCCCCAGAACGGGTTGGCGACCGAGGGCACGATCAGCCCGATGGTGCGGTTGCGGCCGGACTTGAACTGCTGGGCCAGCGCATTCGGGGTGTAGCCGAGATCCTCGATCGCCCGCAGCACCCGCGCCCGGGTCTCGGCCTGCATGCGCCCGTGCCGGCCGTTCAGCACGTTCGACACCGTGCTGGCCGAGACGCCCGCCGCCCGCGCCACGTCGAGAATGCTCGCCACGTTTCCCCGGTCCACTCGTTCAGTACAACGTTTTATCACGAATAGCGCCGGGCCGATGTTCGTGTCAAACACCTGGTGCACGCACCGCGCAGGAGGATTGCCGCCGCCCCAGTCCACAACACCTGTCATGCCCGGGCTGACCCGGGCATCCAGAGAATGTCGAGATTTCCTGGATTGCCGGGTCAAGCCCGGCAATGACAGATGGGGAGAACCGCACCCGGGAGACCCGGCGACGCCCCCTCCTCGGCATCGAGCGCATGCCTGCATCGACAATCTCATCATGTTGACTCGCTCGGCGAAGTTGGTGTTACGTTGCACCAACCGAGCACCAATGAGCCGGTCATGGTGAAGGGCGCGGCAAGCGCACCACCGCCCATGGGGGAGGACCCGAGATGTCCAGGAGACCCGATTCCAGGAGATTTGGCCGACGCGACGCCCTGCGGCACGGGGCCGGGCTGATGGGAGGACTGGCTTTGGCCGGCCTCACACCCCGCGCCTTCGCCCAGGACCGCATCCGCTTCGGCGGCTATGTCGAGTCACAGGAGCAGCTGAAGCAGACGCTGGCGACGCTGAAGGCCTATGCCGACCGCAATCCGGGGGTCGAGATCGTCCCGGAATTCACCAATTTCAGCGCCTTCACCGACAAGCTGGCGACCGAGGCCGCGGGCGGCAACGCCCCCGACATGTTCAGCGTCAATGTCGACCTCCTGGGCGAATACGCCCGGCGCGGCGTGCTGGCGCCGCTGAACCCGTGGATCCCAAAGCCGCTCGACCTGTCCGACTATGTCGACGGGGCGATCAAGGCCGGCACGCTGAAGGGCGAGCTGTTCGCCGTGCCGAACGACTGCATCGCCCCGGCGATCACGCTGAAGCCGGCGGTGTTCGAGGAGACGGGCGTGCCCCTGCCCGACCAGATGTGGACCTGGGAGCAGATGGCCGAGACCGCGGTCGCGGTCAGCAAGGCCAAGGGCAAGCGCTTCTGGGGGCTGGAGGATGCGGGGGCGAACTACATCCCCTGCGACATCTTCCTGCGCGCCCGGGGCAAGTCGATGTTCACGCCAGAGCGGCAGTTCGGCTTCGGCCGCGAGGACATGGCGGAGTGGTTCGCCTACTGGGCCCGGCTGCGCGATGCCGGCGGCGTCCCGCCCGGCGAGGTGCAGGCGCTGGCGACCGGCGACGACCTGTCGCTGACCGGCCTGATCTCCGGCCGCGCCGCGATGTTCGCCTCGCTGACCGACAACTTCGGCGGGCTGCAGGCGCTGACCGAGGACCCGCTGGCGCTGCACATGCTGCCGAACGGCTTCCAGGGCGGCACCCTGAGCCAGCACCACTACACCTATGCCGGCAACTCCACCGGCCTCTGGGCCAAGTCGGCACACAAGGACCGGATGATCGATATCATCCGCTTCATGCATTTCGAGCCGGCGGGGATCGAGCTGTACTACCGCAACAGCGGCATGGTGCCGGCGTCCAAGGCCGGCCGGGCCGCGCTGGCGACCGAGGGCACCGACGCCGATCGCAAGATCATCGCCTATATCGACCTGCTGCAGCAGAACCCGGCGCCGCCGCGCTATCCGGGCGTGACCGGGATGACCAACATGCTGCGCCGGGCCAACGAGGCGGTGGCCTTCGGCAAGCTGAAGCCGCAGGAGGCCGCCGACCAGTTCATCGACGAAGCGAAGGCGCGGCTGTGAGGCGGCGGGGCGTCGGCCCACGGGGTGTCGGCAGCACGGCGGAGCAGAACGGCGCCGCCTTCCTGTTCCTGGCGCCGTGGATCGTCGGCGCCCTGTGCCTGACGCTGGGGCCGATCCTGGCGTCGCTGTACCTGTCCTTCACCAGCTACGACCTGTTCAACCCGCCGGTCTGGGCCGGGCTGCACAATTACGAGCGGCTGCTGTTCGAGGATGCGCGCTACCTGCAGGCGGTCAAGGTCACCTTCCACTACGTGTTCCTGTCGGTGCCGCTGAAGCTGGCCTTCGCCCTGGCCGTGGCGGTGATGCTGAACCGCGGCATCGCCGGCCTCGGGATCTATCGCGGCCTGTACTACCTGCCATCGCTCCTGGGCGGCAGCGTCGCCGTCGCCATCATGTGGCGGCAGATCTTCAGCTATGACGGGCTGATCAACCACGTGCTGCTGTGGTTCGGCATCGACGGGCCGAGCTGGATCTCGAACCCGGACACCGCCCTCTACACCCTGGTCAGCCTGGCGGTGTGGCAGTTCGGGTCGCCGATGATCATCTTCCTGGCAGGCCTCAAACAGATCCCGCAGGATTTGTACGACGCCGCCGCGGTCGACGGCGCCGGGCCGGTGACCAAGTTCCTGCGCATCACCCTGCCGCTTCTGACCCCGATCATCTTCTTCAACTTCGTGATGCAGATGATCGGCGCGTTCCAGGCCTTCACGCCGTCCTTCATCATCAGCAACGGCACCGGCGGGCCGGCGGATTCGACGCTGTTCTACACCCTCTACCTCTACGAGCAGGGCTTCACCAACTTCCAGATGGGCTACGCCTCGGCCATGGCCTGGATCCTGGTCGGCATCATCGCCACGGCCACGGCCGTGGCCTTCCTGTCGGCCCGCTTCTGGGTGCATTACGGGGACGAGCGATGACGGCGGCGCCGGTGCGGGACGAGGGTCGGATGCGCGCCAGCTCCCAGGGCCTGCCGTTCTGGATGGCCGATGTCCGGCCGAAGCGGATCCTGATCCACCTGGCGCTGATCGCCGGCGCCGTGGTGATGATCTACCCGCTCTTGTGGCTGGCCAGCAGCTCGGTCAAGCCGTCGACCCTGATCTTCTCCGACCCCTCGCTGTGGCCGGCCAAGCTGCGGCTGCAGAACTACGCCGATGGCTGGCGCGGCGCCGCCCTGCCCTTCAGCGTGTTCTTCGGCAACTCCTTCCTGATCTCGGCCCTGGCCGTGATCGGCAACGTCATGGCCTGCAGCCTGGTCGCCTATGCCTTCGCCCGGCTGAACTTCCGGTTCAAGCGCACCCTGTTCGCGCTGATGCTGGCCACCATCATGCTGCCGCTGCACGCGACGCTGATCCCGCAATACATCCTGTTCCACAACCTGGGCTGGGTGAACACGATCCTGCCGCTGGTGGTGCCGAAGTTCCTGGCCGCCGACGCCTTCTTCGTCTTCCTGATGGTGCAGTTCATCCGCGGCATCCCGCGCGAGCTGGACGAGGCGGCGATGATCGACGGCGCCGGGCCGTTCCGGATCTACCGCTCGATCATCCTGCCGCTCCTGACCCCGGCCCTGGTCACCACCGCGGTCTTCTCCTTCATCTGGACCTATGAGGATTTCCTGACGCCCCTGGTCTACCTGACCGACATGGCCTCCTATACGGTGCCGCAGGGGCTGCGGCTGTTCATGGCCTCGACCGGCGTCTCGGCCTGGGGCCCGATGCTGGCGATGTCGCTGCTGTCGCTGGTCCCCCTGATCGTCCTGTTCCTCGTCTTTCAGCGCCGGCTGATCGAGGGGATCGCGACGACGGGCCTGAAATGAACAAATGGGACCACCCGATGCTGATCCGCCACGACACCCTGACCCAGCTGGTCGGGGACATCTTCGCCGCCCAGGGCTGCAGCGCCGCCGAGAGCGAGCGCATCGCCCGCACCCTCGTCGCCGCCAACCTGACAGGGCATGACAGCCACGGCGTCATCCGCGTGCCGCGCTACGTCGCCATGCTGGCCGCCGGCGAGGTGCGGCGCGACGTCACCGCCGAGATCGTCACCGACACCCCGGCCTTCGCCCTGGTCGACGGCGGCTACGGCTTCGGCCAGACGGTCGGGCCGCAGGCGGTGCAGCTCGGCATCGCCAAGGCGCTGCAGGGCGGCGTCGCGGTGGTGGGCTTGCGCCATGCCGGCCATCTCGGCCGCATCGGCGAATGGGCGGAGATGGCGGCGCAGGCCGGCCTGTGCTCGCTGCACTTCGTCAACGTCGCCGGCAGCGAGCTGGTGGCGCCCTTCGGCGGGGTCGAGCGGCGCTTCTCCACCGCCCCCTTCGCCGCCGGCTTCCTGGTGCCCGGCCGGGCGCCGGTGATCCTGGATTTCGCCACCTCGCTGGTGGCCGAGGGCAAGGTGCTGGTGGCGGCCAATGGCGGCAAGCCCCTGCCCGAGGGCGCGCTGATCGAGCCCGACGGCACGCTGAGCCAGAACCCCGACACGCTGTACGGCCCGCCCGTCGCGGGGGCCGCGCGCAGCGCCCAGAACGGCCTCGGCGCCATCCGCGCCTTCGGCGAGCACAAGGGGTCGGGCCTGGCCCTGATCTGCGAGCTGGTGGCCGGCGCCCTGACCGGGTCGGGCTGCGCCGGGCCGGGGCCGCGCCGCTTCTGCAACGGCATGCTGTCGATCTACATGGCCCCCGGCCAGTTCGGCTCGGCCGAGGAGCTGGCGGCCGAGACCACGCGCTACATCGACCATTTCAAGGCCTGCCGCCCGGCAGAAGCCGGCGGCGAGGTGCTGCTGCCCGGCGAGCCCGAGGCGCGCCGCCGCGCCGAGCGCATCGCCGGCGGCGTGCCCCTGAGCGACGAGGTCTGGCGCAGCCTGGCCGACACCGCTCGGGCCGGCGGCCTCGACATCAGCCGATACCCGACCCTGCCGGCGGCCTGACGCCGCCATACCCTCTGGAGGAACCATGTCCGAGCCGGTCCTGACCGTGTTCACCAAGCCCTGGACGGGCCCGCTGGAGCAGCTGGCCGACACGGTGGCCGGGCTCGGCCTCCAGGGGGTGGAGCTGCCGGTGCGCCCCGGCTACCAGGTGACGCCGGAGACCGCGGCGGCCGGGCTGCCGGCCGCCGCCCGCACCCTGGCGGCGCGCGGCCTCTCGATCCGCAGCATCGCCGGGCCGGTCGACGAGGCCACGGTCGCCGCCTGCGGCGAGGCCGGGGTGCCGATGATCCGGATCTGCGTCGCGATCGACCCGGCGGTCGGCTTCCGCGCCACGGTCGACGATCACCGCCGCCGGTTCGACGCGCTGCTGCCGGCGCTGGAGCGGCACGGCGTGGCCATCGGCATCCAGAACCATTCCGGCGCCCAGATCGGCAGCGCCGCGGGCGTGCTGTACCTGATCGAGCGCTACGACCCGAAGCATGTCTGCGCCGTGCTGGACATGGCGCATTGCGGCGTGGCGGGCGAGCCGACGGATCTCGCGGTCGACATCCTGTCCGACCGGCTGCGCCTGGTGAACTTCAAGAGCGCCTATCAGCGCCGGCTCACGGCGCCGGAGGAGGACGCGGTCTACAAGGTGCACTGGACCACGCACCAGCACGCCGCCTATTCCTGGCGCGGCTTCGTGCAGGCCCTGCGCAAGGTCGGATATTCGGGCGCCTGGTGCCTGCCGGCCGAGTACAGCCACCCGAGCGGCAAAGGCCAGCGCATGGGCGACGAGGTGCTGCCGTTCCTGAAGGGGGATATCGCGCATTTGAAGGGGCTGCTGGGGGAGGCTGGAGGTCAATAGGGAGAATCTGACGCTTGGCCCCGATCCGACATGTCCGCTGCGATTGAACCTACGGCAGGCTACTTTGCGGGCTATTATTTGACATCTCCTGGCCTCCGTTGTTGAACAACGCGCCGGGAAAATCCGCGAGTGTCAATCGTAGCATGGACGACATTTTTCGCGTAAGATTGGGTCTCTGCTTTCGATTCAGCTCACTTTAGGGTGAATCCGATCGGTCGAGAGCAATGTTCAAATAGCATATGCAATTTATAAAGGTGCGGGTAGGAATGTCGAAAGAAATAGTCATGGGCGATCCCGAGGATGCAGCAGACGGCCTGCCGACGCCAGATCCCCAGACGATTGATCCAGATGAATTTTTTGCTAAAAATGCCTTCCGAATTATCTATCAGACAAACAACTTCTTCCTTCCCCAGATCCATGATCTTGTGGACAAAGGAGAAGTTCTTAATCTGCGTCCGGAGTATCAGCGTCGACTGAGATGGAGCGTTCCTCAGAAATCTCGCCTTATAGAATCGCTACTACTTAATATCCCAGTGCCGCCGGTCTTTCTCTATGAGAGTGATGCCGCTCGATACGAAGTTATGGATGGTCAGCAGCGGCTAAACGCGGTACGCGAGTTTTTGGCGGGTGACTTCGCACTCGCTGGCTTGCCTGTACTAAAGCCCCTCAATGGGCTACGCTACTACCGCTGTCCGCCCAGGATTAAGCGTGGCCTTGATCGGGCGAGCCTATCCGCCATCGTCCTTCTGCTTGAAAGCGATACAGATAACTCTGCAGGTCGATTGACCTTAACCGATATTCGCAGATTTATATTTGATCGACTTAATACTGGCGGAACGAAACTGAATCCACAGGAAATCAGAAATGCAATTTATTCTGGCGCATTCAATAAAATATTGATCAATCTAACAAGATTTAGTCTGTTCACAGACGTTTTCGATATACCACCATATGTCGAAGCAGACCCAAATGACTATTATGAAAACCCAGAAAGGCAAAAGAATTCACTCTACTCGTCGATGGGAGACTGCCAACTCGTATTGCGTTACTTTGCCCTAAAGGAGGACGAAAATATTCGGGGCTCGATGAAATCTATGCTTGATCGAGCGATGGATATTCGTACAAGCATTAGCCACGAAGATGCCGAATTTTTAGAAAAAGAATACAAAGAAAGATTTTCATTTCTCTACGAATTATTTGATAAAACACCATTTTTGTTACCTCCAGACGAGAAAGGTAGAGTTCGGGTTTCGGCGGCTATATATGATGCCGCAATGGTTGCGATAAATCAGCTTTGGGATGATCGTGAACGGATCCGTCTAGACAAAGCCAATGTCATTGCCCGCATGACTGCCGCGCTGGGAGATGCGGCGAGGATCGTCGTGCTTACAGGTCAAGGAAATACGGCGCAGGCAGTGCGCAACCGCATCAATCTGGTCCGTGAAATTTTACTTCCCTAGGCGCTCGGGTAGCATTCGCCATGAGCTCGGAATTTTCTATTATACTTGAAGAATTTGATGAAGAGCTTGAAGCAATCAGGGCTGTCATCCTAGCGTTCTCCGACCCAAAGGCCGGCACTCCAAAAACACGAGTTGCGTCCGTAAATTCGGCGACACTCCTACTGGCGGCCACCTTTGAGGAGTTCGTTCGCGAGATGGCGCGCACCTATGCTCGATCTGTCGTCAGAAGCAGCAAAAGATTTGAGGAAATTCCCAAAAAAATTGCTAGCACAGCGTGGAAACGTTCAATGGAATATCTTGCGAGACTACACATCGATATCGGCGATAAAAGCTCTTCTCATGAAGCATTGTTTTCGGATGCACTTGCCCGATTCAACGCAATCTATGAATTCTGCCGGGGCGACCTCACGCAAGATGTATATAAAGATCTTATCCATAACGAGCATAACATGCGCCCAAATGAGATAAATGGGCTCTTTAAGGTAAGCGACCTCACCAACATCTGCCGTGCAGTCTGCGATAAAAAACCCCTCTTGGACACCTTCTCTGAGACGCAACCTGAAAAGACACATGGTCAACTTTTGAGTGGCCTTGAAGATTTTTTTGAAAGACGGAATCAAATAGCACATTCTATCGCAATAATGCGCTCCAGTGGACCGGACTTGGTTCTCAAGGACATAAACCTTCTGAGCCAGTTCGGAAAGGCGCTTTGCGAGACCTTGGAAACAGTTGTTCCTAGACCGAAGGATCGGGCTGTTTCGGAACGACCCTCTGCTGATCTATAGAGCAACCGTTTTGGGATAGCCCACATCGAGAGCGAATGCCGCTTAAGCTCTCATCGAAGGCCCTCCCGGTGTAATTTGACAACCTCAAACCCCCGCGCTAGCATCGTTTGTGTACAAACAATAACCGTCGGGGAGCGTTTCATGTCGTTCACACTCAATCGGCGCCGGTTCGGCGCCCTGCTCGGGGCCGGGGCGCTGGCCGGGGCAATGCCGCTGCGCCGGGCGCGGGCGGCCGAGACCATCTATGTGCTGAACTGGCAGGGCTACGGCACCGACGAGGCCTGGGCCCTGAAGGCCTTCACCGAGAAGACCGGCATCGAGGTCAAGCACGACTACTTCAACTCCGAAGAGGAGATGCTGACCAAGCTGCGCACCAACCCCGGCACCTATGACGTGGTGCTGATCAACAGCGCCCGCACCCTGCAGGCCCAGGCCGAGGACCTGCTGGAGCCCCTGGACCTGGCCAAGGTGCCGAACGCCGCCGACCTGTCGCCGGCGCTGCGCGACCACGCCAATTTCCACAAGGACGGCAAGGCCTATGGCGTGTCCTGGCTGTGGGGCATCAACGCCCTGGGCCTGCGCCGCGACAAGGTCAAGGCCGACAGCCTTTCGGTGCTGGCCGACCCGGCCCAGGCCGGCCGCGTCGCCCTGTTCGACGACGCCGTCACCGCGATCGGCATCGGCGCCCTGATGACCGGGCAGGACATCAACGCGCCCAAGGACATGGACGCCGTCGCCGCCAAGCTGAAGGAGCTGAAGCCCGGCGTGAAGCTGCTGTGGTCCAGCGAGGACCAGTGGAACAAGGCCTTCGCCGCCGGCGAGTTCGACGTCTCGATCTACTGGTCGGGCGCGGCCGTGCGGTCGCAGCGCAACTTCAAGCTGGCGGTCGATTTCGTGGTGCCGAAGGAAGGCGGGATCGGCTGGATCGACGGGCTGTCGGTGCCGGCCACCAGCACCCGCAAGGAGTCGGGGCTGGCCTTCATCAACTACATGATCGACCCCGGCTTCTACGACTATTGGGCCACCAATATCGGCGCCCCGGCCTCGGCCAACGCCAAGGCCATGGCGGCGCTGCCGGCCGACGACCTGAACAAGCAGATCCACAAGGCCGAGTACCTGTCGCAGCTGCAGTTCATGTCGCCGCTCTCCGACGACCAGCGCACCGCCTTTTCCGACCTGTGGCAGGAGACGAAGGCCTATTACGCCGGGTGACCGTCCGATCCTGCGCGCGGCGCGGCCGTCTGATGGCGGTGTCTCCGCTTCCGGTGCTCACGGACCAACGTCCGCTGCGCTCCGGTTCTCGACACCACCACCAGCCGACTCACGCCACACGCAGGCTCGAACGGTCACCGGATGGGGCCTTTGTCTCTCTCACTGTCATGCCCGGGCTTGACCCGGGCATCCAGGGGCCGCCAGTACCGTCGTCGACAGCCTCTGGATCACCGGGTCGAGCCCGGTGATGACAGAAGGAGGGCGGAGGGCAGAAGAGGATGGGTGCAAAGGGATGACCCGATGACCGAGCTGGCGGCGCCGACCACCGCTTCCGCCATCACCGCGCCGGCCACGGGCGGGGCGGAGAAGCGCGGCTGGCTGGCCACGGCGGGGCTGCTGCTGCCGGCCTATGGCTGGCTGACGCTGGCGATCTTCCTGCCGCTGCTGATGATGCTCGGCTTCTCCTTCCTGAAGGTGGCGCCGTTCGGCGGCCGGGCGATCGTCTGGACCCTCGACAACTACCTGGCCTTCCTGAAGCGCCCCTATCTGCGCGACGTCGCCTGGACCTCGCTGTCGATCGGGATCTGGACCACGCTGATCTGCGCCGCGGTCGGCCTGCCGGCGGCGCTGGCCCTGGCCCGCTCCACCTTCGGCCGCACCCGGCAGGTGCTGTTCCTGCTGATCATCCTGCCGTTCTGGACCAACGGGCTGGTCCGCGTCTTCTCCTGGACCATGGTGCTGCGCGACGGCGGCATCATCGACGGGCTGTACCACTGGATCCTGCCGGACGCGGCGCCGCTGGGCCTGCTCTACACCTACCCCGCCATCGTGGTCGGGCTGGTGCACGCCTATCTGCCCTACATGATCCTGACCTGCTACCTGTCGCTGGTGGCGATCGACGACCAGATCCTGGAGGCCGCGCGCAGCCTGGGCGCCCGGGCGCCGGTGGTGTTCTGGAAGATCATCCTGCCGCTGGCGACGCCGGGGCTGATCTCGGGCTCGGTCCTGATCTTCGTGCCGGTGATCGGCAGCTTCATGGAGCCGCGCATCCTCGGCGGCCGGGTCGGCGTCACCATGGGCACGGTGATCGAGGACCAGTTCACCCAGGCCTTCAACTGGCCCCTGGGCGCCGCCCTGTCCTTCACCATGCTGGCGATCGTGCTGGCGATCTTCGCCCTGGCATCGCCGGTGCTGAAGCGGCAGCAGGGGGCGCGGGCATGAGGCGCCTCGGCCTCGCCCATCTCTGGGTCGTCATCGCCTTCCTGTACCTGCCGATCGCGGTGATGGTGGTGATGGCGTTCAACGCCTCGCCGCTGTACCAGCTGCCCTTCGAGTTCTCGCTCGACTGGTTCGCGAAGCTGCCGGGCAACGAGCGGCTGCTGTCGGCCAGCGGCAACAGCCTGGTCCTGGCCGTCGTCACCGCCATCCTGGCGACCGCGATCGGCACCCCGGCGGCGCTGGCCCTGTCGCGGCGCAAATTCCGCGGCCGGTCGCTGCTGCAATTGCTGCTGCTGCCGCCGATCGCCATTCCCTGGCTGATCACCGGCACCGCCATGCTGGTGTTCTTCTTCTCCACCGGCATCGGCCGCGGCCTGTTCGCCATGACCATCGGCCATGTCGCCCTGGCCATCCCCTATGTCGTGCTGGTGGTCGGCACCGGGCTGCAGTCGCAGCGCGCCGACCTGGAGGAGGCGGCGATGAGCCTGGGGTCGACGCCGCTGCACGCCTTCTTCAGCGTCACCCTGCCGCTCTTGCTGCCCAGCATCATCGCCGCGGCGCTGTTCGCCTTCGCCGTGTCGCTGGACCAGTTCGTGGTCTCCTATTTCCTGGCCACGCCCGGCGTCACCACCCTGCCGGTGGAGATCTACTCCGCCATCCGCAAGGGCTTCACGCCGGAGATCAACGCCATCTCCACCATCCTTCTGGGCGCCTCGATGGTCCTGGTCCTGGCCTTCGCCCTGCTGTCGAACATGGGAGGCGCCCGTGAGCGGCGTTGAAGTCACTGGCGTCAGCAAGCGCTACGGCCCCGCCACCGTGCTGGACCGGATCAGCGCCAGCTTCGAGGCCGGGCGCTTCACCAGCCTGCTCGGCCCCTCGGGCTCCGGCAAGACCACGCTGCTGCGCATCGTCGCCGGCTTCGTGGTGCCGGATGAGGGCGAGCTGCGCATCGGGCCTGAGGAGGTGACGCGGGTGCCGGTGTGGAAGCGCCGCATCGGCATGGTGTTCCAGTCCTACGCCCTGTTCCCGCACATGACCGTGCTGCAGAACGTGATGTTCGGGCTGAACCGGCGGGGCGTGCGCGGCCCCTCGGCGGCCAAGGAGGCGCGCGAGGCACTGGAGATGGTGCGCCTGTCCGGCTTCGAAAGCCGCAGTCCCAAGCAGCTGTCAGGCGGGCAGCAGCAGCGCGTCGCGCTGGCCCGCGCCATCGTCACCAAGCCGACCGTGCTGCTGCTGGACGAGCCGCTGTCGGCGCTGGACCGGCGGCTGCGGCAGGAGATGCAGGTCGAGCTGAAGCGGATCCAGCGCGAGAGCGGCCTGACCACCATCTTCGTCACCCACGACCAGGAGGAGGCGCTGACCCTGTCCGACCGCATCGCCATCCTGGACCGCGGCCGGATCGTGCAGGACGGCGCGCCGGGCGAGATCTACGAGCGCCCGCGCACCCGCTTCGCCGCCGGGTTCCTGGGCGACGCCAATTTCCTCGAAGGCACGGTGACGGCGGGCGGCGTCGAGGTGCAGGGCGGCACGGTGCGGGTGGCGGGCAAGCTGCCGGCGGCCGGATCCAAGGTGACGCTGGCGGTGCGGCCGGAGAAGATGCAGATCCTGGTTCCGAACACCGCCCATACTTTCGAGAATGCGATCCCGGCGACGCTGCGCGAGGTGATCTATGCCGGTGCGGTCTCGACCTATCTGCTGGCCGGGCCGGACGGGCGCGAGCTGAAGGTCTTCGCCCAGAACCGGTCGCAGGATAGTGCAGCGCCCACCCCCGGCGCCACCGTCACCCTGGGCTGGTCCGCCGCCCACACCATCGCGCTGGAGGATTGATGCTGCGCTTCGGGCCGCTGTCGCCGAACACGATCCACATCGCCATCGACCTGCAGCGCCTGTTCGCCGAGGACACGGTGTGGTCGACCCCGGCGCTGATGGGCATCGTCCCCAACGCCGCCGCGCTGGCCAAGGCGGGCCGCACCCTGTTCCCGCGCTTCGTGACGCCCGAGCGGGCCGAGGACGCACCCGGCACCTGGCGCCGCTACTACACCCGCTGGGACGCCGTGACCCGGCCGAAGCTGGCGCCCGGCATGCTCGACCTGGTGGCCGATCTCGCCGCCCTCGCCGAACCCGGCAGCGTCATCGACAAGCCGACCCATTCCGCCTTCGCCGCGCCGGAGTTCGTCGACCGGCTGGCCGAACTTGGCGCCGACACGCTGATCATCACGGGTGTCGAAACCGATGTCTGCGTCCTCGGCACCATCCTCGACGGCATCGACCGCGGCTTCCGCATCGTCGCCGTGTCCGACGCGATGACCAGCTCGTCGCTGCCGGGCCACCACGCCACGCTGGACCTGATCCTGCCGCGCTTCGACCAGCAGGTGGAGATCGTCACGACCGAAGCAGCCCTGCGGGCCTGGAGCTGAGATGCTGCGCGATACCACCGTCCCGCTCGCCCGGGCCTGGAACACCTGGTCCAGCCGCCCGGCCGAGATGGTGTTCCTGCCCCTCGGCGTGCGGGTGACGCCGCTGGCCTATGCCGACAGCAGCCGCGCCGCGACGCTGTTCCCGGCCAAGTCGGTCAAATACGGCCGCCACGCCCTGGACGGCAGCCTGGTGGAGCTGGAGCTCGACCATGCCGGCACCGGCCTGGCCTGGCGCTGGGCCAAGCGCGGGCCGTTCGAGCTGTCCGGCACCTGGCGCACGGTGAAGACCGGCGAATGGGGCCTGCGCTTCTGGTTCAACCTCTGCCTGTCGGCCGAGGACGGCCGGACCGTGCGCTGGGACCCGGCCGGCGCCGCCGTGGTCAAGGTCGGCCACCGCTTCGTCGCCCTGGCCAGCGCCGAGCCGCCGGTGCAGGTGACCGGCCACGCCACCGTCGAGGCTGTGGCCGCGGATTACGAGACGCACGGCTATTTCCATCTCGCCTCGCGGTCGGAGGCGGCGCCGGTGCTGGTGCTGCGCTTCAACCTGGAGATGATGCGCGACGGCGGCATCGGCGTCGCCGTGGCCGACCGGGCGGACCTGGCGGTCGAGCGCGCCAAGGCCCTGGCGGCCGAGCCGGGCGAGGCCCCTGCCCTGCCCACTCAGACGGGCGCCCAGGCGGGCGCGCTGGACGCGCTGCGCGACGTCATGGCCTGGAACACGGTGTGGGACGAGGTCAACCACCGGCCCTACACCTCGATCAGCCGGAACTGGAACCTGTCGAAGTTCGGCGGCTTCGGCGTCTGGCTGAACGACCAGCTCTACAACGCGATGCTGACCGGATACCTGGACCAGGAGATGGCGCGGGAGAACCTGGCGGCGTCGCTGGCCAGCGCCACGCCGGAGGGCAACCTCGCCTGCCTGCTGACCGCCAACGATTCCTGGGTCGACCGCACCCAGCTGCCGATCGGGTCGTTCCTGCTGTGGCTGATCTGGCTCCGCTCCCGCTCGCGGCCGATGCTGGAGCTGGCCTATGGCACTTTGGCGCGCAACCACGCCTGGTGGTGGCGCGAGCGCGACCCGCGCGGCCGCGGCCTGGTCTCCTACGGCACCTCGGATGTCGGCGAGGGGCTGTACAAGGGCACCTCCTTCGGCGCCCGCAACGAATCCAGCATGGACAACTCGCCGATCCACGACCAGGCGGCCTATGACCCGGAGACCCGCACCCTGCGGTCGGAGGATGTCGGGCTGAACAGCCTGCTCGCCTTCGACGCCGAGGTGCTGTCCTGGATCGCCGCCGAGCTGGGCGACGACGCGGCCGCGGCGGCGCATGCCGAGACCGCCGCCCGCACCCGGGCCAAGATCGGCACGGAGCTGTGGGACGACAGCCGCGGCATCTTCGCCAACCGGCTGTGGTCCGGCCAGTTCGTCCGCAGCCTGGGGCCGACCAGCTTCTACCCGCTGATCTGCGGCGCCGCCTCGCCGGAGCAGGCGCAGCGACTGCTGGCCCATCTCGAGGACCCGGCCACCTTCGGCGGTGACTTCGTCATCCCCGGCACGACGCGGGACGACCCGGCGGCGAAGGACAATTCCTACTGGCGCGGCCGGATCTGGCCGCCGCTCAACTGGATGGTCTGGCACGGGCTGCGCCGCAACGGCTTCGAGGCGGAGGCGGCGAAGCTGGCCGAGGACAGCCTGCGGCTGTTCCGCCGGGCCTGGGACGAGCGCCGGCTGTGCCCGGAGAACTTCAACGCCGAGACCGGCGAGCCGATGGACCAGCCGGACACCGAGGGCTTCTACAGCTGGGGCGCGCTGATGCCGGCGCTGGGCGTGGCCCGGGTGATGGACATCAACCCCTGGGGCGGGTGGGAGCTGGTCAACGACGGCGCCGACGCGACGCTCGGCCCCATCGCCAGCCCGGCCGGCGCGGTCACGGTCGCCATCGCGGATGGCGTGCTGGCGCTGCGCCGCGGCAACCGGACGCTGCTGGAGACCAATCTGCGGGGCCGGCTGTCGCAGCTGCGCTTCGGCGAGGGCGACATCGCCGTGACCCTGCCGGCGGAGTTGCCGCCCGGCGCCTGGCTGCGCTTCCCGTCGCTGGCGCCGGACCGGGTGCTGGACCTGCGCATCGGCGACGAGTCCGCCGCCCCGCGGGCGGAGGGCGGCGTCACCGTGGACCTGCCCGCCGGCGCCGCCGGCCGCATCCTGCGGGTGATCCTGGCCGGGTGACCTCTCCCGCACTTTTCAGAACCTCCTTTGGGATCGTCTCGGAGGCCCGCAACACCATCGGCCGAAAGCAAAACGAGTCCCCCCTCCCCTCGCGCTACGGCATTCACACATCAGTCGGGCGATGTCCGATTGCCTCTCCCGCTTGCGGAAGAGGCAATCTGTTCGCATACCCGCGGTTGGTCTCACTGATCGGAAGATGTGTGAATCCCGTAGTCCCCTCGCGGGAGGGGGATAGGGGGAGGGGGTTTTCGACGCCAGGACCGGCCGAAACCTAGTGATCCGCCCGACGGCAAAGCCTGCCCTCCACGCATTCGCGCGCGGACGCGCGCAGCCCCTCCCCCCTCCCGCAAGGGGAGGGGGGA
>NZ_JBHYMS010000094.1:0-17561 GCF_042743185.1 Inquilinus sp. NPDC058860
GTGAACTCGTCGGTGTGGCAGATCCCGGTCGCCTTGATCTCGACCAGCACCTCCCCGAACTTCGGGCCCTCCAGGTCCACCTCCATGATCTCCAGGGGCTTCCCTGCGGCGACGGCTACCGCGGCACGCGTCTTCATCTTCCCGGCTCCTCGCGAATCGTCCGGCGAAACCCTAGCGGACAGGTCGGCCCAGTCCAGGCCCGATATCCCGCGGCCTCGCCCCGATAACCTGAAGTTCAGGCCTCCGTCGCTTTCGTGCCTTGTCAGGAGCGACGGCCGACTGCCCAAATCGCGACCGGCGGGGCGGAACGCTCCCGCCAAACGCATGAGGCAGGACGGCAACAGAAGCACGGCCCGGCCGGATCGGGACCGCGGCGCCGCCTCGGCGGGGGGATCACAGATCTGGGGGATGGCATGAGCTTTCTGAACAAATCGGCCATGGCGCTGGCCCTGTGCCTGGCGGTGTCCGGAGCGGGGGCGCTGGCCGGCCCGGCGGCGGCGGAGACGGTGCTGAACCGCGGCTTCGGCAGCGCCCCGTCGACCCTGGACCCGCAGCTGAACACCGGCGCGCGCGAGAACTACATCGTCGCCGACCTGTTCGAGGCGCTGCTGGTGCTGGACCCGCAGGGCAATCCGCAGCCGGGCGCGGCGGAGACATGGGAGACCAGCGCCGACGGCCTGACCTGGACCTTCCATCTGCGGCCCGGGCTGAAATGGTCGAACGGCGACCCGATGGTCGCGGCCGATTTCGTGCGCGGCATCGTCCGCGCGCTCGACCCGGAGATCGCCTCGAACCACGCCTACTATCTGACCCAGGTGCTGCCGATCAAGAACGGCAAGGCGTTCAACGAGGGCACGCTGAAGGACGCGAGCCAGCTGGGCGCCGCGGCGCCGGACGACCGCACGGTGGTGCTGACGCTCGACTATCCTATGCCGGACGCGCCCTACATCCTCGACTTCCACACCACGGCGCCGGTGCACGAGCCGAGCCTGAAGGCGGCCGGCAACAAGCTGGACTACACAAGGCCGGAGCTGTTCGTCGGCAATGGCGCGTACATGCTGAAGGAATACGTGCCGCAGTCGAAGGTGGTGCTGGTCAAGAACCCGAATTACTGGGACGCCGCCAACGTCAAGATCGACACGGTCGTCTACCACGTCACCGAGGACGCCTCGACCGAGCTGAAGCGCTACCTGGCGGGCGAGCTGGACTCGACCATGACGGTGCCGGTCGAACAGCTGGAGAAGCTGAAGGCCGAACGGCCGCAGGAGCTGCACCAGAACCCGACGCTGGGCATGAAGTATCTGAGCTTCCAGCCCGATGCCGGCCCGTTGTCCGACATCCGCGTGCGCAAGGCGCTGGCCTATGCCGTCGACCGCGACTTCCTGCAGGAGAAGATCGAGAAGGCCGGCAACGTGCCGATGTACACCTTCTCGATCAACCAGGACCCCAGCTACAAGCCCGGCAAGGTGCAGGAGGCGGGGCTGAGCAAGGAGGAGCGCCTGGCCGAGGCGAAAAAGCTGCTGGCCGAGGCCGGCTACGGCCCGGACAAGCCGCTGGAGCTGGAGATCATCGGCCCGTCCAGCGCCGCCAGCAAGCGGCGGGTCGAGGGCATCGTGGCGATGTGGAAACAGAATCTCGGCGTCCGCACCAAGCTGGACCTGACCGAGGTGAAGACCTGGCTGGAGAAGCTGCACACCGGCACCTGGCAGGTCTGCATGGACAGCTACGGCGGCGACTATCCGCAGGCCAAGACCTGGCTGGATTCGCTGCGCTACACCGGCACGCCCAGCTACCACTGGAAGGACGACGAGTACGAGACGCTGATGGACGAGGCCAACGCCAACGCCGCGGACAAGGCCAAGTTCTACGAGATCCTGGGCCGGGCCGAGCAGCGCATGCTGGACCAGTACGTGTTCATCCCGATCACGGTGTCGAGCGACAACATCCTGGTCCAGACCTATGTCAAGGGCTGGGGCGCCAACCCGATCGGCCATCCGATGTCGAAGTATCTGAGCATCGAGAAATAGGCGCCGGAGTCCTCGATCGACAACCCCCTCCCCCCTGCCCCCTCCCGCAAGGGGAGGGGGGGCGTGATTGGTTCGGCTGGGGTCGTTGATCCGGAGGGACCGCCGTTGTTTCGAGTCCCCCCTCCCCTCGCGGGAGGGGGATAGGGGGAGGGGGTTCCCTCCGCCGGAGCAGAGTCAGGGAGCCACCAGGGCCGATGGTCTTGTCCGTCCTTCGCCGCATGCTGGGCAGCGTGCCGACGCTGTTCGCGCTGGCGACGATCACCTTCTTCGTCATCCGCTTTGCGCCGGGAGGTCCTTTCGACGACGACAAGAAGCTGCCGCCGGCCCTGATCGCCCGGATGGAGGCGCAGTTCCACCTGAACGAGCCGCTGTGGCAGCAGTATCTGCGCTTCCTGGGCGATGTGGTGCGGCTCGATTTCGGCCAGTCGATGTACTACCGCGAATACACGGTGACGCAGCTGATCGGCCACGGCCTGCCGATCTCGCTGCAGATCGGGCTGTGGGCCACGCTGCTCTACGCCGTCGCCGGCGTCACCCTGGGCGTGGTCGCGGCGCTGCGGCGGAACGGCATCCTGGACAACCTGGTCAGCGCCGTCGCCATGGGCGGCATCGTGGTGCCGACCTTCGTCATGGCGCCGATCCTGCAGATCGTCTTCGCCCTGATGCTGAGCCTGGTGCCGGTGGCCGGATGGGACAATGGCTGGCGGTCGATGGTGCTGCCGGTGGTGGCGATGGCGCTGCCGAACATCGCCTATGTCGCCCGGCTGACCCGCGGCGCAATGATCGAGACGCTGCGCAGCAACTACATCCGCACCGCCCGGGCCAAGGGCGTGGGCGAGTGGCGGGTGCTGACCCACCACGCCATCCGCGGCGCCATGATCCCGGTCATCGCCTATCTCGGCCCCGCCACCGCCGGGCTGATCACCGGGTCGATGGTGATCGAGACCATCTTCGCGGTGCCCGGTATCGGCCGCTACTTCGTCGAAAGCGCGATCAGCCGCGACTACACCATGGTGATGGGGGTCACGCTGGTCTACGGCAGCTGCATCATCCTGTTCAACATGGTGACCGACGTGGCGCAGATGCTGCTGGACCCGAGGTCGCGCACATGACCGCGGCCGATCTCGCCGCGCCGGAGGAAGCGGGCGCTGAGGGCGTCAGCCCGTTCCGCGAGGCGCTGCGCCGCTTCCGCGCCAACCGGACCGCGGTCGCCAGCCTGATCGTGCTGGTGCTGATCGTGATCGTCTGCTTCGGCGGGCCGCTCTTGTACGGCTACGAGCCGGACGACGCCAATTTCGAGGCGATGAACGCGCCGATGGACCTGCTGTCGGCCTATCCCTTCGGCACCGACGACCTGGGCCGCGACCTCCTGCTGCGGATCATGGCCGGCGGCCAGGTGTCGCTGATCATCGGCCTGGTGGCGACGCTGATCGCGGTCGCCATCGGCGTCACCTGGGGGTCGGTCGCCGGGTTCCTCGGCGGCGTGGTCGACCAGGTGATGATGCGCATCGTCGACGTGCTGTACGGCATCCCCTACATCTTCCAGGTCATCCTGATCAGCATGGCGCTGGGGCGCGGCAGCACCGCCGTGATCATCGCCGTGGTGCTGTCGCTGTGGCTGACGCCGTCGCGCATCGTCCGCGCCCAGGCCATCGCCCTGCGCCACCGCGAGTTCATCGAGGCGGCCCGAGCCGGCGGCATGACCAAGCGCCAGATCGTGCTGAAGCACATCATTCCGAACTGCGTCGGCGTGGTGATCGTCTATTCCAGCCTGCTGATCCCGGACGTGATCCTGAGCGAATCCCTGCTCAGCTTCCTCGGCCTCGGCGTCCAGGCGCCGGAGACCAGCTGGGGCGTGCTGATCAGCGAGGGCCAGGCCAAGATCGAGACCGCCCCGCACATGCTGATCCTGCCGGGGCTGGCCCTGGCCCTGACCCTGTTCTGCATGAACTTCGTCGCCGACGGGCTGCGCGATGCCTTCGACCCCAATGAGCGCTGACCCCCTCCTCTCCGTCGAGGACCTCGCGATCCGCTTCCGGATGCGCCGGGGCGACGCCGTCGCCGTGGCCGGGGTCGACTTCACGGTCCGCCGCGGCGAGGTGCTGGGCATCGTCGGCGAGAGCGGGTCGGGCAAGAGCCAGATCCTGCTGTCGATCATGGGCCTGCTGGCCGGCAACGGCGCCGCCACCGGCCGGATCCGCTTCGAGGGGCAGGATTTGCTGGCGCTGGACCGGCGCGGGCTGGACCGGCTGCGCGGGTCGGCCATGACCATGATCTTCCAGGACCCGATGACCTCGCTGAACCCGTACCACCGGATCGGGGCGCAGCTGACCGAGGTGCTGATCCGCCACCAGGGGATGCGCCGGCGCGAAGCCTGGGACAAGGCGGCGCGGATGCTGGACCGGGTGAAGATCCCCGATCCGGCGAAGCGGATGCGGCAGTATCCGCATGAGCTGTCCGGCGGCATGCGCCAGCGGGTGATGATCGCCATGGCCCTGCTGTGCAACCCGCGCATCCTCCTGGCCGACGAGCCGACCACGGCGCTGGACGTCACCGTCCAGGCCCAGGTGCTGGACCTGCTGCGCGACCTGGTGCGCGAGCTGGGGACGGCGGTGATCCTGGTCACCCACGACCTCGGCGTCGTCGCCGAGATGTGCGACCGGGTGCTGGTGCTGTATGGCGGCAAGGTGATGGAGGCGGCGCCGGTGGAGCCGCTGTTCGCGTCGCCGGCCCATCCCTACACCCGCGGCCTCCTGGATTCGACGCCGGACCTGGAGGGCCGCGACGGCGAGCTGCGGGTGATCCCGGGCCAGCCGCGCGCGGCATCCGGCGACCTGCCGGGCTGCCCCTTCGCCCCGCGCTGCGACCGCCGGGTCGAGGCCTGCACCGCCCGGATGCCGCCGCTGCTGCCGGCCGCGGCCGGCCTTGTCGCCTGCCACCGGCCGCTGCCGCAGCCCGCCGCCGTGCCGGAGCTGGTGCCATGACCCCGGTGCTGTCGGTCCGCAACCTGAAGGTCCATTTCCCGCTCTCGGCCGGGCTGCTGGGCGGGCCGCCGCTGGTGGTCAAGGCGGTGGACGACGTGTCCTTCGACCTCGCCCCCGGCGAGGTGCTGGCCGTGGTCGGCGAATCCGGCTGCGGCAAGTCCACCCTGGGCCGGGCCGTGCTGAAGCTGATCCCGCCCACCGCCGGCACCATCGCCTGGAACGGCAGCGACGTGACCGGCCTGCCCGAGGACGCGCTGCGGCCGCGGCGGCGGGACATGCAGATCATCTTCCAGGACCCGCTGGCGTCGCTGGACCCGCGCATGACGGTGGCCCAGATCATCGGCCGGCCGCTGCGCACCTTCCACCCCGAGCTGAAGCGGGCCGAGGTCGCGGCCCGGGTGAACGAGGCGATGCGCCAGGTCGGCCTGTCCCCGGCCCTGGCCCACCGCTACCCGCACGAGTTCTCCGGCGGGCAGTGCCAGCGCATCGGCATCGCCCGCGCCATCATCCTGCGGCCGAAGCTGATCGTCTGCGACGAGCCGGTGTCGGCGCTGGACGTCTCGATCCAGGCGCAGATCGTCAACCTGCTGATGCGGCTGCGGCGGGAGATGGGGATGGCGCTGATCTTCATCTCGCACAACATGAGCGTGGTGCGGCACATCAGCGACCGGGTGATGGTGCTGTATCTGGGGCGGGAGGCGGAGATCGCCGGCCGCGACGCCTTCTTCGCCCGGCCGCTGCACCCCTATGCCCAGGCGCTCTTGTCCGCCGTGCCGGTGCCGGACCCGGTGCGGGCCCGGCAGCGCCGGCGGGTGGTGCTGCAGGGCGACACGCCGTCGCCGATCAACCCGCCCTCCGGCTGCGCCTTCCGCACCCGCTGCCCGCATGCGGTCGACCTCTGCGCCCGGGCCGCGCCGAGCTTGCGCGACTTCGGCCCCGGCCACCGCGCGGCGTGCCACCGGGTCGAGGAGCTGGCCGGCGTCCCGGCCTGACCGCGCCCGCCATGCGTCCGGCGCCATATCTCGACCCGCCGCCGTTGGGGTAGCATTTCTGTCATGAGCATCGATCCCGGCTTCCTGGACCGCCTGATCGCCGCGCCGCGGCTGCTGTTCCCGGCCGTGTCGCCGGACGGGCGCTGGGTGGCCCGGCTGTGGAACGGCAAGGCCGAGGGCAATGGCCCCTGGGTCGCCCCCACCGCCGGCGACGCGGCGCCGCGCCTGCTGCTGGAGCCATTCTCCGGCTGGGATTGCGAGAGCTTCAGCTGGGCGCCGGACAGCCTGGCGCTGGTCGTCGCCCGCCGCCGCGACGGCGAGGAGCAGGTCGGGCTGCAGCGGGTCTGGCTCGACCCCGCGCGGCCGGCCGAGACGCTGCTGCCGGACCGGCCGGGCTATTACGTCTATACCGCCCAGGCCCATCCGGACGGGCGCCGGCTGGTCTATGCCGCCAGCCGCGACCCGGCCACCGGGCTGGGCGGCGACATCCTGCACCTGTACGAGCACGACATCGCGACCGGCACGCAGCGCGTCCTGGCCTCGCCGCGGCGGTCCTGCAAGCTGATGCCGAAGCTGGATCCGACCGGGCGCCGCATTCTCTACCTCCGCAACGACCACCACCCGAGCGGCCGGGCGCTGTGGGTCCACGACCTGGAGACCGGCGCGGACCGCGAGCTGTACAACCCCGGCGGCCCGGCCAAGGCCGAGGGCGTGTGGTCGCCGGACGGGTGTCGCGTGGCCTTCGTCGCCGAGGGACCGTCGCACAAGCGGCTGGGGCTGATCGACCTGGCCGCCGACGAGCTGCGCTGGCTGGTCGACACCCCGGCGATCCCGGTCGAGCATGTGCGCTGGCCGCGCCAGGCCGATGGCGGCCACGACCTGCTGGTGGTGATCGAGTCCAGCGCCGCGCGGGACGAGGCCGGGTTCCTGATGATCTCCACCGGCGCCTATGTCCCGGTGTTCCGCGGCGGCGACATCCTGCGGCCGATCGCGCCGCTGCCCGACGGCCGCTGGGTGCTGGAGCGCGGCCGGGCCACGGCGCCGACCGGCATCGTCACACTGGCGGCCGAAGCGCCGGACCTGCTGACCGTGCATGCGCTGTCGCCGCTGCCCGAGGGCTCGCTGCCCGACCCGGCGGAGCTGAGCCCGGCCGAGTCCTTCTGGTGGCATTCGGTCGACGGGCTGCGCATCCAGGGCTGGCTGTACCGCGCCAGGGGCGAGGCCCGCGGCGCCGTGATCCATGTCCATGGCGGGCCGACCGCCCACTACGACGGCCGCTTCGATCCCATCCCGCAGGCGCTGGCCCAGGCCGGCTTCCACGTGCTGCAGCCGAACTACCGCGGCAGCACCGGGCTGGGCCTGGCCTTCCAGGAGGCGATCAAGGAAGACGGTTGGGGCGGGCGCGAGCAGGAGGACATCCGCACCGGCATCCTGGCGCTGATGAATGCCGGGCTGGCGCAGCCCGGCCGGGTCGGCATCACCGGCCTGTCCTATGGCGGCTATTCCGCCTGGTGGGCGATCACCCATTTCCCGCGGGAGGTGATCGCGGCCTCGGCGCCGATCTGCGGCATGACCGACCTCGTCACCGACTACTGGACCACCCGGCCGGACCTGCGCCCCTATTCCGAGGCGATGATGGGCGGCACGCCCGACGAGCTGCCGGAAAAGTACCGCGAGCGGTCGCCGATCCACGCCGTCGGCCGGATCGAGGGGCGCCTCCTGATCGTCCAGGGCCTGACCGACCCCAACGTGACGCCGGAGCATGTCGAGATCATGCGGGCGGAGCTGGACGCCCGCGGCATTCCCTATGAGACGCTGCTGTTCCCGGACGAGGGCCACGGCATCGTCAAGCCGGGCAACTGCCGGGTGCTGTACGAGCGGCTGATCGCCTTCTTCGGCGAGGCGCTCGGGTCCGACGCCGCCCCCGAGCGGCCGGCGGTCCTGGACCTGTCCCCGCTCGACCCGGCGGCCTGACCCGACATCGCGGATGCAAACCGGCGGCCGGCCGGATACTGTGCGGCCGAGTATCGATCCTGCCGCCTGGACCCTTGATGAGCCGCACCGTTCCCTCCGAAGCCGCGTCCGCCTGGCGCACCAGCATCGTCGTCAGCCCCGAGATCGGCGATGCCGTGCAGACCGCCTTCGACGACGCCTTCGCCTCGGTCGCCGCCTTCGAGATCGAGGAGGGCGGCGACTGGGTGATCGAGGGCATCGACCGCACCCCGCCGGACGAGGCGGCGCTGGCCGCGCGGCTGGCGCTGGTCGAGAGCATGCTGGGCGTGGCGCTGCCGGCGCCGGTGGTGGAGAAGGTGCCGCCGACCGACTGGCTGGCCGCCACCTACCAGGCCTTCCCGCCGCTGCGCATCGGCCGCTTCTTCATCCACGGCTCGCATATCGAGGAGCCGCCGCCGCCCGGCACCATCCCGCTGTGCATCGACGCCGCCACCGCCTTCGGCTCCGGCGAGCACCCGACCACCGAGGGCTGCCTGCGGGCGCTGGACCGGCTGTCGCGCCGCCGCCGCTTCCACCGCATCCTCGACATGGGCTGCGGCACCGGCATCCTGTCCTTCGCCGCTGCGCGGCTGTTCCACGCCCCGGTGCTGGCCGCCGACATCGACCCGGAATCGATCCGCGTCACCCGGATCAACGCCCGGATCAACCGGCTGTCCGACCGGATCACCGCCGTGGTCTCGAACGGCTATGCCAGCCGGGTGGTGGCGGAGCACGGCCCCTACGACCTGATCATCGCCAACATCCTGGCCCGGCCGCTGATGGCCATGGCGGACGACCTGCGCCGCCACCTGGCGCCGGGCGGCGTCGCGATCCTGGCCGGGCTGCTGGACCGCCAGGCGCCCCAGGTGCTGGCGGCGCACCGGCTGCAGCGCCTGGCGCTGGCGGACAAGATCCCGATCCGCGGCTGGCCGACGCTGATCCTGGGCTGAGGCAGCGCGCCCGCTGCAGCGGCCGTCGCTCCTGGACAAAATCGCGGCCCGCGGCCGGCCTAGGCTGAGCTTGGACTGGTGCCGCCGGTCCGGACTGCCGACTTCCACTCATTGTCATGCTCGGGCTTGACCCGAGCATCCAGGGGCCGCAAGCACCGCTCTTGATGGCCCCTGGATCACCGGGTCGAGCCCGGTGATGACAAAAGGGGAGCAAGCGCCCGGGCCCGACGGCATACAGGATTGTTTGCCGTCGAGGTTCCCCGATGACCGCCGTCCTCTCTTCCGTCGCCGCGCTCCTGGCCGGGGTCGGGCTGATGCTGTGCGGCAACGGGCTGCAGGCGGTGCTGGTGGCGGTGCGGGCGACCGACGCCGGCTTCGGCACCGTGGTCACCGGCCTGCTCGGCTCCGGCTACTATGCCGGCTTCGTGCTCGGCTGCCTCCTGGGCCCGCATCTGGTCCGCCGCGCCGGACATGTCCGCACCTTCGCGGCGGTGGCGGCGCTGGCGGCGGCGGTCGCCCTGTCCTTCCCGCAGCTCGTCCACCCGGCGCCCTGGATCGTGCTGCGCGGCGGCACCGGCTTCTGCTTCGCCGTCGTGTTCATGGTGATCGAGAGCTGGCTGAACGAGCAGGCGACCAGCCGCACCCGCGGCACCGTGCTGTCGCTCTACACCATCGTCACCCTGGTCGCGATCACCATCGGCCAGATGCTGCTGGGGGTGGAGGCCGGCAACCCGATGGCCGCCTTCACCTGGATCGCGATCATGATCTGCCTGGCGGTGCTGCCGATCGCGATGACCCGGGTCGCCGCCCCGCCGTCGCCGGAGACGGTGCGGCTGCGGCTGGCCCGGCTGGTCGCGACCTCGCCGGTCGGCGCGGCCGCCTGCCTGGTGGTCGGCGTCAGCAACGCCGCCTTCTGGTCGCTGGGGCCGGTCTTCGCCCAGGCGCGCGGCTTCGATGCCGCGACCGTGGCGCTGTTCATGAGCGTGGGGGTGCTGGGCGGCGCCGTCGGGCAATGGCCGCTGGGCCGGCTGTCGGACCGGGTCGACCGGCGCTGGACGATCGCGATCTCGGGCATCGGCACCGCGGCCGCCGGCATCGCCCTGCTGGCCGTCGACGGACTGCCGGAGGCGGCGGTGATCGGCCTGGCCTTCCTGTACGGCGCCTTCTCGCTGCCGCTGTACCCGCTGGCCCTGGCCCACACCTTCGACCAGGTCCGGGCCGGGGAGTTCGTCGAGACCTCGAGCGGCCTGCTGCTGATCTACGCCATCGGCGCGGTCGTCGGGCCGGTGCCGGCCAGCCTGCTGATGGTGCAGCTGGGCTACACGATGCTGTTCGCCTTCGTCGGCGCGGTGAACCTGCTGCTGGTCGCCTTCACCCTCTACCGGATGGGGCAACGGGCCCGCGCCCCGGCCGAGTCGCGGCCGGGCTTCGTGTCGGTGCAGCCGGCGACCCAGGGCGCCATCGGGCTCGATCCGCGGGCGCCCGAGACGCCCGCCGTCGAGACCGCTGAACGCTGATCAGCCGGTCAGGCCACGCTGGCGAGCCGGTTGGTGTTGGCGGCGCGCTGCAGCGAGGCGCGCACTGCGCCTTCCGGCAGCATGGCCGACACATCCTCGTCGCCCTGCACCAGCACCGTCTCGATCAGGTTGCGGGTCAGGCCGATGTCCTCGAGCTGCCGGTCGGTCAGCTCCATCAGCTCGTGATAGGTCAGGCTGCGGTCGATGCCGCCGCGGATCCGGAAGAAGCCGCGGATGAGAGTGGCGAGAAGCTGGTATCCCATGATCGTGTGTCCCGTGTTTCCGCTTCCTGCTGGTGCAGGTTATTGCGTTGCAACATCCGCCGCGGCCCCGCCGTGACGGCATGGAGGAACGCTGCTTCCGGGAGACGTTTCCGAGATTATCGTTGATGTATGGATCGCCAGAACGGCGTCTCTGGATAGATAGAATGCGCGCTTTCTTGTGCAATGCAATATCGAATTTGTGCATAGCAACATATCCCTGTACGCGGCCGCGCCAGGCTTGGCGGCGGGACCGTCCGGCCGCTTCCCCCGCCCCGCCCGATGCGCGATAAGGAATCCATCCCGCCCGGCGCCGAGGCCCGGGCCGCCCCGCTGACGGACGCGCCGACCATGACCACCGATCTCGCCGATGCCCTCGCCGCCGCGGCCGCCGACACCGGCGGCCGCTACGACGCCGCCGGGCTGCAGGAGCTGCTGGAGGGCGTGATCGCCGCACCGGTGGCGCTGGACGACCGCGAATGGATGGAGCTGGCGGTGCCGGGCGCGACAGGGGCCCAGGCCAAGCGGCTGCACGCCGCCAAGGCCGCGGTCGCCGCCGCCCGCCGGCCGGCCGGGCCGAAGCCGGCGGAGCGGCTGGCCGCGCTGCGCGGCGCCCTGGCCCGGCTCGGCCTCGACGGCTACGTCGTGCCGCATGCCGACGAGCATCAGGGCGAGTACCTGCCGGCCCGGGCCGAGCGCCTGGCCTGGCTGACCGGCTTCACCGGCTCCGCCGGCATCGCCGTGGTCACCGCCGAGCGGGCCGCGATCTTCATCGACGGCCGCTACACCATCCAGGCCGGGCAGCAGACCGACCCGGCGCTGTGGGAGCGGCGGCACCTGCACCAGGAGCCGCATGAGGCCTGGCTGGCCGAGGCGCTGCCGAATGGCGGCCGCGCCGGCTACGACCCGCGCCTGGTCACCGTCGCCTGGGTCGAGAAGGCCCGCAAGGCCGTTGAGGCCGCCGGCGGCTCGCTGGTGGCGGTCGACGCGAACCCGATCGACACGCTGTGGACCGACCAGCCGCCGGCCCCGATCTCGCCCACCATCGTCCAGGCGCTGGACGTCGCCGGCAAGGATGCGCGGGAGAAGCGCGCCGAGCTGGCCGAGGCGCTGCGGCGCGACCGGCTGGACGCGGTGGTGCTGACCGCGCCGGAGAGCGTGGCCTGGCTGTTGAACCTGCGCGGCGCCGACGTGCCGCACACGCCGCTGCCGCTGTCCTTCGCCGTGCTGCACGCCGACGGGCTGGTCGACCTGTTCATCGACCGGCGCAAGCTGGTGCCGGGCGTCGACACCCATCTCGGCAACGAGGTGGCGATCCAGCCACCGAGCTCGCTGGGCCAGGCGCTGGAGGGGCTGGGCCGCGCCGGCAAGGCGGTGCGGATCGACGCCGCCTCGGCCAGCGCCTGGGTGCAGGACCGGCTGAAGGGCGCCAAGGTCGATGTCGGCACCGACCCCTGCGCCCTGCCCCGGGCCCGCAAGAACGCGGTGGAGCTGGAGGGCACCCGGGAAGCCCATCGCCGCGACGCCGCCGCGGTCAGCCGTTTCCTGGCCTGGCTGGCGCGCGAGGCGCCGTCCGGCCGGCTGGACGAGGCGAGTGCCGCCGCCAGGCTGCTGGAGTTCCGGATCGCCACTGGCGCGCTGCGCGACCTCAGCTTCGACACCATCTCGGCCGCCGGCCCGAACGCCGCCCTGCCCCACTACCGCTTCAGCGCCGAGAGCAACCGGCGGATCGAGCCGGGCAACGTCTATCTGGTCGACAGCGGCGGCCAGTATCGCGACGGCACCACCGACATCACCCGCACCATCATCGTCGGCACCCCGACCGAGGAGATGCGGCGCAACTTCACCTTGGTGCTGAAGGGCCATATCGCGATCTCGACCGCACGCTTCCCGAAGGGCACCACCGGGTCGCAGATCGACGCCTTCGCCCGCCGGCCGCTGTGGGAGCACGGCCTCGACTATGACCACGGCACCGGCCACGGCGTCGGCAGCTATCTCAGCGTGCATGAGGGGCCGGCGCGGATCGCCAAGACGCCGAACACGATCGCGCTGGAGCCCGGCATGATCCTGTCGAACGAGCCCGGCTACTACGCCGCCGGCCGCTACGGCATCCGCACCGAGACGCTGGTGGTGGTGCAACCCTGCGTCGAGCTCTCCGACGACAGCCGCACCTTCTACGAGTTCGAGACCATCACCTTCGCCCCGATCGACCTGGCCCTGGTCGATGCGGCGCTGCTGACTGCGGAGGAGCGCGCCTGGCTTGACGCCTACCACGCCCGGGTGCGCGACATCGTCGGCCCGCAGCTGGAGGGCGAGGACCGCGCCTGGCTGGAGCAGGCAACCCGGCCGGTGGGCTGAGGCTCGTCTCTCACACCGTCATGCCCGGGCTTGACCCGGGCATCCAGGATTCTCAATGCCGCTCTGGGTGGCCCCTGGATTGCCGGGTCAAGCCCGGCAATGACAGATGAGGGGTGGGCCGCCGGCGGTGCCGCCCCCTACTCGAGCTCCACGCCCTTGGTTTCCGGCAGCATCAGCGTGGCGCCGATGTCGAGCACATAGATCACCGCCAGCAGCCCGATCGCCAGGCTGAAGGAATACTGGGACGCCAGGGCGCCGACCACCAGCGGGCCGAAGCCGCCGACGCCGCGGCCGAGGTTGAACAGCACGCTCTGCGCCGTCGCCCGCGCCTCGGTCGGGTACAGCTCCGACATCAGGGCGCCGTAGCCGCCGATCATGCCGTTGACGAACAGCCCCATCACCGCGCCGCCGACGAGCAGCGCCGTCGGCGAGTCGAGCTGGGCGTAGACCACGACCATGATCGCGGCGCCGATCTGGAACAGGATGAAGGTCGGGCGCCGGCCGATCCGGTCGGCGAGATGGCCGAAGGCGCCGATGCCGACGCACATGCCGAGAATGGTCACCACCGTCCACAGCGCCGATTTGGTCAGGGAATAGCCCATGGCCGTCGACAGGTAGGTCGGCAGCCAGATCATCAGCCCGTAATAGCCGAAATTCTGCACCGAGCAGAGGATGAAGACGGCAAAGCTGATCCGGGTGGTGCGGGCGTCCTTGACCAGGAGCCGCAGCGCGTTGCCCTGGCGCGATTTTCCCTGCCGTGCCTGGGCGGCGCGGTCGAGGAACAGCGCCGGCTCGCCGATGGTGCGGCGGACGACGAAGGACACGATGGCGGGCAAGAGGCCGATCGCGAACATGCCGCGCCAGCCGATCACCGGCAGCAGCAGCGGCGTCGCCAGGGCCGCGGCCAGCACGCCCGCCTGCCAGCCGAGCCCGACATAGGAGGAGGCGCGGGCCCGGTAGCGGGCCGGCCAGGTCTCCGCCACCAAGGCCATGCCGATGCCGAACTCGCCGCCCAGGCCGAGCCCGGCGATGGTGCGGTAGGCCAGCAGGTCCCAATAGCCCTGGGCCAGGGCGCAGAGGCCGGTGAAGACGGCGAAGAGCAGGATGGTCCAGGTCAGCACCCGCACCCGGCCGAGGCGGTCGCTGAGCATGCCGAACAGGATGCCGCCGGCCACCGCGCCGATCAGCGTCGCGGTCACCAGCGACCCCGATTCGGCCGGAGTCAGGGCGAGGCCGGCGGCCACGGCCGACAGCATGAAGCCCAGGATCAGCAGGTCGAACCCGTCCATGGCGTAGCCGACCGCCGAGGCGATCAGCGCCCGCCGCGCCGTCGCGTCCGGCCGGTCCGCCGCCACTCCGCCAGCCGCCATGCCGATTTCGGTCGTCGCCATCGTCGTCCCCCTGCCCCGCCCGTGCCGCTGTCCGAGCATTGTTTCAGTTCGATTGCAAGCAAGACCGGTGCCAAGGGCGAGGATCGCGCTAGACTGCCGGCGGAAGCGGGAGCGAGGACCGGCGATGCTGAGCGAGACGCAGACGGCGCAGTACGGGCGCGACGGCTATCTGGTGCTGGAGGGCTTCAAGCCGATCGAGGAGATCCGCGCCGTCCGCGCCCGGGCCGAGGCGATCGTCGAGGCCTTCGATCCCGGCGACACCGTCTCGATCTTCACCACCAGGGACCAGGAGCGGAAGTCCGACGAGTACTTCCTGACCTCGGGCGACAAGATCCGCTGCTTCTTCGAGGAGGAGGCGTTCGACGAGGCCGGCCGGCTGCGCCAGGCCAAGGCGCTGTCGATCAACAAGATCGGCCATGCGCTGCACGACCTGGACCCGGTGTTCGACCGCTTCTCGCGCGACCCGAAGCTGGCGGCGCTGGCCGCCGATCTGGGCCTGGCCGAGCCGCAGATCTGGCAGTCGATGTACATCTTCAAGCAGCCCGGCATCGGCGGCGAGGTGCGCTGGCACCAGGACGCCAGCTTCTTCGAGACCACGCCGATCAGCGTCACCACCTTCTGGTTCGCGCTGGAGGATGCCGACCGGTCGAACGGCTGCCTGTGGGTCGAGCCCGGCGGGCATCGCGGCCCCTTGCGCGAGCGTTTCCTGCTGGAGGACGGCGCGACGCGGATGGAGACGCTGGACACGACGCCCTGGCCGACCGACGCCACCGCCGTGCCGGTCGAGGTCAAGGCCGGCGCCCTGGTCTGCTTCCACGGCCGGCTGCCGCATTACAGCGCGCCGAACCGGTCGCCGGCGTCGCGCCACGCCTATACGCTGCACGTCACCGACGGCCGCACCGCCTATTCGCCGCGCAACTGGCTGCGCCGCGGGCCGGGCCTGCCGGTGCGCGGATTTGCGTGACCGCACAAACGCTTGATCCCCCCGCCGGTTAATTCCATCTTTCCAACAACAGGTTCCGCAAGGAATCAACCGCAAGCTGGGAGGGAGACTCCATGGTCAAGGCCGTGTTGACCGGGACGGACGACCAGGGCGGCGCCGTGTCGATCCCAAAGGGCGACATCGTCTTCATCCGCGAATCCTACCGGTCGGGCGAGATCCCCGGCCGCACCAAGATCGATTTCGGCACCGCCGCCGCCGATGAGCAGGAAGCCTATCTGACGGATTCGCTGCCGACGGTGCTGAAGAGGCTCGGCAACGGCGTCTCCGTCGCCAGGCTGACCACCCCGTCCGGCACGCCGGTGCATGTGGTCGCCGCCCGGGTCGAGGCTCTGCGGGCGCCGCAGAGCTGGCACCATCCGAGGGCGCGCACGGTCCTGCTGGCCCGTGGCCGCGAGATCCAGGTGCGCGAGGAGCGCGACCTCGTGCTGCGACGGATCAACGCCGCGCGGCCGGAGAAGGCGAAGCCGGTCGCCTGACAAACAAGGGCCGGCGAAAGGCGTAGGTTGGGTTCGCGAGAGCGACCCCAGCATTGTGCCCCTCTCGAACGTGTTGGGTTCGCCAAGGCGAGCCCAACCTACGTCCATCTCGTGATGTATATCAGATGTCGACGCGCCGGATCCGGGCGCCGCAGCGGCGCAGCCGGTCGACCAGGGTGTCGTAGCCGCGGTCGACATGCTCGACCCCGTGCAGCGTGCTGGTGCCCCGGGCCGCCAGCGCCGCGATCAGCAGGCCGGCGCCGGCGCGGATGTCGGTCGCCGTCACCTCCGCCCCGTGCAGCGCCGGCACGCCGCGGATCACGGCATGGTTGCGCACCACCCGGATGTTGGCGCCCATGCGCTGCAGCTCCGGCACGTGGCGGAAGCGGTTCTCGAACAGCGTTTCGGTGACCATCGCTGCGCCCTCGGCGCAGGACAAGAGCGCCATGGCTTGCGGCTGCAGGTCGGTGGCGAAGCCGGGATAGGGCTGGGTCATGATGTCGACGCCGACGAGCCCGCCGGCGCCGCGGCGGGCGGTGATGACGCCATCGGCCGATTCGATCTCGATCCCCGCCTCCTCGAACACCGGCAGGGCGGCGCTCAGCAGCTCGGTGGAGGCGCCTGCCAGGCGCAGCTCCCCGCCGGTGGCCGCGGCGGCGCAGATCAGGGTGCCGAGCTCGATCCGGTCCGGCAGCACGTCGTAGGTGGCGCCGTGCAGCCGGTCGACGCCGGCGATGTGCAGCGTGTCGGTGCCGATGCCGTCGATGCGGGCGCCCATCGCCGCGAGGCAGCGGGCCAGGTCGGTCACCTCCGGCTCGCGCGCGGCGTTGGTGATGCTGGTCTCACCCCGCGCCAGCGTCGCCGCCAGCATCAGGTTCTGGGTGGCGCCGACCGAGGGGAAGGGCAGCACGATGGCGGCGCCGCGCAGGCCGCCGGGCGCGCTCAGCACCACCTCGCCGCCCTCGATCTCGGCGACAGCCCCCATCTGGCGGAAGCCGGCGAGGTGGAAGTCGACGGGCCTGAGGCCGATGGCGTCTCCGCCCGGCAGCGGCAGCGCGATGCGGCCCAGCCGGGCCAGCGCCGCGCCGGCGATCAGGAAGGAGGCGCGCATGCGGGCGACCAGCGCCGAATCGACCCGGCCGGTGCCGAAGCCGGAGCCGCCCATCGTGCCGGACAGGGCAGGCCCGCTTTCGTCCCACGACACCTCGCAGCCGAGCTCCGCCAGGATGCCGGCCAGGATGGCGACGTCGAGGATGCGCGGCAGGTTGCGCAGGGTCAGCCGCTCGTCGGTCAGGGCGGCGCAGACCATCAGCGGCAGCGCCGCGTTCTTGGCGCCGGCGACGGCGATCTCGCCCCTGAGGGGCACGCCGCCATCGATCTCCAGCCGGCCGGCCGCCGACGCGGTCCACCACGGCGCCGCCCGACGGAACGACACGACATTTGCACGCGACATGGGCACCCGGCTCCGCAACCTGATCAGGACAGCATCATTGCCGGGATAGCACGATCGACGGCGTCAGTAGGCCCGTAACGACATCGCCGAAAGCAAAATGAGTCCCCCCTCCCCTCGCGGGAGGGGGATTGGGGGTGGGGGTTTTCGAAGCCCAGAGC
>NZ_JBHYMS010000095.1:0-17490 GCF_042743185.1 Inquilinus sp. NPDC058860
GGAAATGACTGAGTCCCCCCTCCCCTCGCGGGAGGGGGCTAGGGGGAGGGGGTTCCCGCAGCTCGGCCCGACCGCGGATCAAGGCGAGCCGGTTCGGGCTGCGCGGTTGATCCATGCCCATTCGCGCGCGGACGCGCGCAGACCCCTCCCCCTGCCCCCCTCCCGCAAGGGGAGGGGGGACTTAGGAAGAGACGCAACTGCGATAACGGGAAGAGCTTGGAGTGACCCGACCGGATCACTCCTCGCGATGATGGTCCTTGGCGTCGACGTCGATCGGCACGCCCGGCAGCAGCTTGGCGGTGCGGATCGCCAGGGCCGACTTGACGTGGTTGACGTTCGGCGCGGAGGTCAGCTGGGTGGTGAGGAAGCGCTGGTAGCTGTCCCAGTCCTCGGCCACGATCTTCAGCAGGAAGTCGGTCTCGCCGGCCAGCATGTGGCATTCGCGGACCAGCGGCCAGCTGCCGACCAGCTCCTCGAACTTGCGCAGATCGGCCTCGGCCTGGCTGGTCAGCCCGACCTGGGCGAAGACGGTGACGCCGAAGCCCAGCGCCTCGGGGTTGATGTCGGCGTGGTAACCGCGGATGTAATGTGCCTCCTCCAGCGCCCGGACGCGGCGCAGGCAGGGCGGGGCGGAGATGCCGGCACGGCGTGCCAGCTCGACATTCGTCATCCGACCGTCGTCCTGGAGGTCGCGGAGGATACGGCGGTCGATGCGGTCGAGCTTCACACGGCGCATGGGTTCTCTCATGAAAGGGCTTCCGTGATTACGCGCAAGGATATTGCCGGACTTTCGCCGGGCGCAAGCGCAATCCTGTTTCGCGGGGAGGGTTTGGCAGGATGAGCGCGACGGCGCGCGCGGGGATGAGCGAGATCGGCTCCCTGCGGGTGTGGGTGGTGTCGGATGGCCGCCCGGCGAACGAGAACCAGTGCCTGGGCCTGGCGGAGGCGCTCGGCATCGTCCCGGAGGTGGTCCGACTCGGCGTTCGCCATGGCTGGCATCGGCTTTTCGATCCCGTTCGGCCCGCCGCCGGCTTCGGGCTGGACGGGCCGCCCTGGCCCGACCTGCTGATCGCAGCCGGCCGGCAGAGCGTGTATCCCGCCCTTGCGGTGAAACGGGCCAGCGGTCATCGGACGCGCCTTGTGCAAATATTTCGTCCCGGCGTCAACCCGCGGCGTTTCGATCTGATCGTGACGCCCCGGCACGACGGCCTGAAAGGATCCAACGTCTGCGCCACCAGCGGCGCCTTGAACCTCGTCACCCCGGCCCGCCTCGCCGCGGCCGCCACGGAGTGGGAGCCGGTGCTGGGCCGCCTGCCGCGACCACGCGCCGCGGTGCTGATCGGCGGCAGCAGCAAGTCGGTGGCGGTGCCGGAAGGGGCAGTGGCGCGACTCGCCGATCAGCTCGCCGATCTGGCGCGCGGCGGAGCCGGGCTGATGGTCACCACCAGCCGGCGCACGCCGGCGGGCGAGGTGGCGGCACTGCGCCGGGCGCTGGACGGGCTGCCGGCCTGGATCTGGGACGGCACCGGCGCCAACCCCTATTTCGGCTTCCTGGCCCTGGCCGACGCCGTGATCGTCACCAATGACAGCATCAACATGACCTCGGAGGCGGCGACCACCGGCAAGCCGGTGCATGTCGTCGAATGGGCGGAGCTGGCGCCGAAGCACCGCCGCTTCCAGGACGCGCTGGCGGCCGCGGGCATCACCCGTCCCTTCGCCGGCCGGCTGGAGCAGTGGTCCTACGCGCCGCTCGACGACACCGCCCGGGCGGCGGAGCGGGTGCGGGCGCTGTTCGACCAAGCCTGACCGCGGCGCGAGCACCCCTGGTCCGCGTCGCCTTGCCCCGGCCGCCGCCGGTGGCTATCTATCGATGACACTTCCCCTCGAGCGGATCGTCGCCCCATGCCGGCCACCCATCGCACCAAGGTCCTGATCATCGGTTCCGGCCCGGCCGGCTACACCGCCGCGATCTACGCCGCGCGCGCCAATCTGGAGCCGATCCTGGTGCAGGGGCTGCAGCCCGGCGGGCAGCTGACCATCACCACCGATGTCGAGAACTACCCCGGCTTCGCCGACGTGATCCAGGGCCCCTGGCTGATGGAGCAGATGGAGGCCCAGGCCCGGCACTGCGGCACGCGGCTGGAGTTCGACCTGATCACCGAGGTCGACTTCTCGCGCCGGCCCTTCGTCTGCACCGCCGATTCCGGCACGGTCTACGAAGCCGATTCGGTGATCATCGCCACCGGCGCCCAGGCGCGCTGGATGGGCCTGCCGAGCGAGCAGCGGCTGCAGGGCCGCGGCGTCTCCGCCTGCGCCACCTGCGACGGCTTCTTCTTCCGCGGCAAGGAGGTGGCGGTGATCGGCGGCGGCAACTCCGCGGTCGAGGAGGCGCTGTACCTGACCAACCACGCCACCAAGGTGACGCTGGTGCACCGCCGCGACCAGCTGCGCGCCGAGCGCATCCTGCAGGACCGGCTGTTCGCCCACCCGAAGATCGAGGTGGTGTGGAACCACACGGTCGAGGAGATCGTCGGCGGCGGCACGCCCGAGGCGGTGACCGGCGCCCGGCTGCGCGACACCAAGACCGGGGCCGAGCGCGTGCTGCCGGTCGACGGCGTCTTCGTCGCCATCGGCCACGACCCGGCGACCGCGGTGTTCAAGGGCCATGTCCGCATGGACGCCGACGGCTACATCCTGACCGCGCCGGATTCGACCGCGACCGACGTGCCCGGCGTGTTCGCCGCCGGCGACGTCAAGGACCGGGTCTACCGCCAGGCGGTGACCGCGGCCGGAATGGGCTGCATGGCGGCGCTGGAGGCCGAGCGCTTCCTGTCCGAGCATGCCGGCACCGGCCACCTGGCGCGAATCGCCGACCGCGACACCCGCCCGGTCGCCGAGCCCGCCGCGGCCGCGGGCTGAGCCGCCCGTCCGGGCAGGACGTGCCGCTGTTTTAATAAGGACGATGACGATAGGGGGGGCATCCCCCCTATCGGGCGAATTCGGATGAAACATTGTTCCCGATCGTACCAAGCTTTGCTTGCGTTGGGTCGGGGGTGCCCCTCATAGTGTATATAGTGTGATTCGCAGGCGCGACGCCGAGCGCTGGTATATCGACCATCCCGCCCTTGTCGCCCGCGCAAGAAACGAACGGGTGCCGGAGAATGGACTGGGACAAGCTGCGCGTTTTCCACGCCGTCGCTGACGCGGGCAGCTTTACCCATGCGGGCGAGAAGCTGAACCTCAGCCAGTCGGCGGTCAGCCGCCAGATCAGCGCGCTTGAGGAGAGCCTCAAGGTCCCGCTGTTCCACCGCCATGCCCGCGGCCTGATCCTGACCGAGCAGGGCGAGCTCTTGTTCCGCACGGCGCGCGAGGTCTTCGCCAAGCTGTCGATGACCGAGGCGCAGCTGAGCGAGAGCAAGGACCACGCCCGCGGCCCGCTGAAGATCACCACCACCGTCGCCTTCGGCTCGACCTGGCTGACGCCGCGGGTGCGCGAGTTCCTGACCGCCTATCCGGACATCGACCTGACCGTCCTGATCGACGACGAGGAGCTGGACCTGGGCATGCGCGAGGCCGATGTGGCGATCCGCATGACCCCGCCGCGCCAGCCCGACCTGATCCAGCGCCACCTGATGACGGTGAAGATCCACATCTTCGGGTCGGTCGACTACCTGAAGCGCAACGGCATCCCGCAGACGCTGGACGACCTGAACAAGCACTCGATGATCATCTACGGCGACGATGCGCGCGGGCCGATCGCCGACATCAACTGGCTGGCCCATGTCGGCAGCCCGCCGCCGGGCGGCCGCAGGATCGCGCTCCGGGTCAACAACCAGTACGCCATCTACCGCGCCGTGCGCAGCGGCCTCGGCCTCGCCGCCCTGCCCGACTTCATGGTCGACCCGACCCTGAACGTGGTGCGGGTGCTGCCCGAGGTGACCGGCCCGACCACCGAGGCCTATTTCGTCTATGCCGAGGAGCTGCGCCACTCCAAGCGCATCTCGGTGTTCCGCGACTTCCTCGTCCGCAAGGTGGCCGAGAGCAAGTTCTGAGGCCGGGTCCGGTCGTCAGAGCGCTGCTCGTCATGGCGAGCCATGCTGGGTGTGGCAGTCCATTTGCGTGTTGCCTCTCCCGCTTGCGGGAGAGGTCGGGCTCGCGCAGCGAGACCGGGTGAGGGCCTTCCCGGCCCGCCAACAAGCGCGGACCGGCCCGCAGGCGTACGGCCCGCCCCTTCCTGAAACGCTGACCCAGGCGTCGCGGCCGAGCGCCCTCACCCGGAGCCGCTTCGCGTCTCCGACCTCTCCCGCAAGCGGGAGAGGCAACTCGCTCACATCCGTAGGGCCCGGTCGGGCCTTGCAATCAGCCTAGAAACGCGTGATCGGGCCTCGCGGACGTGCCGGAAAATGGCATGGTCAGGAGCGCGCGTCTCTCTAGTAGGACCTTTCGCCCGCTTTTCCAGGCCTTGAACCTGAGAAAAACACGGCAAATGTCTGAAATCTGTGCAAAAGCACCTGGAAAAGTGGCGGATTCCCTGAGGTTTGCATGCCTCACAGCGAGCTATGCAATGCGCGCATAAAAGCATTGGTAGAAACTGGTTACCAATCGCTCACAGAATGCCTATCTTAAGAGCGTTCGTGCTGCAGCGCAGCAGAACAAGGGTCCGGCACTGCCGGCTCCTTGCGTCTCCCAGACGTGAAGCCTCCCTGTTTGACTCGGGCCGGAACGCGTTTCCGGCCCTTTTTTTGTGCAGAATCCGGTACCCGGCCGCGGATCATGGTCCGGCTCCGGCCGGTGCCATGATCCCATCGCATAAAGGGGGTGGCGTCCCCCTGCCGAAAGCGTCGGCGCCGGTCAGGTGTACAGGCGCTCGTTCTCCAGCCCCTTGTAGAGGCCGGCGACGTATTCGCCGTAGCCGTTGAACAGCTGCGTCGGCACCCGCTCGCCGGTGCCCAGCACCCGCTCCATCGCCTGGCTCCAGCGCGGATGCGGCACCTCCGGGTTCACATTGGCCCAGAAGCCGTACTCGCTGCTCTGCAGCTGTTCCCAGAAGCTGACCGGGCGTTCGTCGGTGAAGCCGATGCGGACGATGCTCTTGATCGACTTGAAGCCGTATTTCCACGGCGTCACCAGCCGCAGCGGCGCGCCGTTCTGGCGCGGCACCGGCTTGCCATAGAGGCCGGTGACCATGAAGGCGAGGTCGTTGGTCGCCTCGGCCATGGTCAGGCCCTCGACATAGGGCCAGGGGTAGAAGACCTGGCCGAAGCCCGGCGCGTCATCGTCCTGGAATGTTTGCATGCGTACATATTTCGCCGAGGCCAGCGGCTTGGCATAATCGACCAGCGCCTTCAGGGGGAAGCCGGTCCAGGGCACCGCCATCGACCAGGCCTCGACGCAGCGGTGGCGGTACAGCCGCTCCTCCAGCGGCATGGCGCGGATCAGGGTGTCGATGTCGACCTCCCGCTCCTCTTCGACCATGCCCTCGAACTTGACGGTCCAGGGGCGGATCTTCAGCGCCTGCGCCGCCTCCCAGATGTCCTTGTCGGAGCCGTATTCGTAGAAGTTGTTGTAGGTGGTGACGTCCTGCTCGGGCGTCAGCGGCCGGTCGAGCGCATAGCGGTCGTTGCGCTTGGCCGGGTAGAGGCCGGCGGTCGGGTCCGGATCGGCGGCGCGGGCCGGGCGCAGCTCGAGCGCCGCGCCGGCGGTGGCCAGCAGGCCGGCGCCGAGGCCCATCGCCTGCAGCAGCCGCCGCCGGTTCAGATACACCGATTCCGGCGTCGCCCGGCTTTCGGGGATCCGCCACCCCGCATTGCGCTTGATCAGCATCGGCCTGTCCTCCTTGACCCGAACCATCCGACCGCGAGGCGGTCTCACCTGTAGTTCGCGGCGGGACAGGCCGACGTTACCGCGACACCGCGGCAGGGGCCAGCGGCGCCGGGACTCAACCCGGCGCCGCCCTGTCTCAGCGCAGCGCGGCGCAGGCGCGCTGGATGCGCTCGCCGGCGTCCTGCAGCGCCTCGGTCGCGGTGGCGTAGGAGATGCGGAAGAACGGCGCCAGGCCGAAGGCCGAGCCCTGCACCACCGCCACGCCCTCGGCTTCCAGCAGATAGGTGACGAAATCCTCGTCGGTCTCGATCACCTTGCCGTCCGGGGTCTTCTTGCCGAGGGTGCCGGCGCAGGACGGGAAGACGTAGAAGGCGCCCTCCGGCCGCGGGCAGGTCAGCCCGGCCGACTGGTTCAGCATCGACACGATCAGGTCGCGGCGCTGCTGGAACACCACGTTGTTGCGCGGGATGAAGTCTTGCGGCCCGTTCAGCGCCTCGACCGCCGCGGCCTGGCTGATCGAGGACGGGTTGGAGGTCGACTGGCTCTGCACCTTGGCGATGGCCTTGATCAGGTCCGGCCGGCCGGCGGCGTAGCCGATGCGCCAGCCGGTCATGCAATAGGCCTTGGACACGCCGTTCAGCGTCAGGGTGCGGTCGTACAGCTTCGGCTCGACCTGGGCCGGGGTGACGAATTTGAAGTCGTCATAGACCAGGTGCTCATACATGTCGTCGGTCAGGACATGGACCTGCGGATGGCGCAGCAGCACGTCGGTCAGCGCCTTCATCTCCGCGAAGCTGTAGGCGGCGCCGGTCGGGTTCGAGGGCGAGTTCAGGATCAGCCACTTGGTCTTCGGCGTGATCGCGGCCTCGAGGTCGGCCGGCTGCAGCTTGAAGCCCTGCTCCGCCGGGCAGACCACCGGCACCGGCGTGCCGCCGCACAGCAGCACCATGTCGGGATAGCTGACCCAGTAGGGGGCGGGGATGATCACCTCGTCGCCCGGGTCCAGCGTGGCCAGGAGCGCGTTGTACAGCACCTGCTTGCCGCCGGTGCCGACGGTGACCTGGCTGGTCTCGTATTTGAGGCCGTTCTCGCGCAGGAACTTGGCGGCGATGGCCTTCTTCAGCTCCGGCGTGCCGTCGACCGCGGTGTATTTGGTCTTGCCCGCCTGGATCGCGGCGATCGCCGCCTGCTTGATGTTGTCGGGCGTGTCGAAATCCGGCTCGCCGGCGCCGAGGCCGATGACGTCGCGGCCGGCGGCCTTCAGCTCGGCCGCCTTGGTGGTGACGGCGATGGTCGGCGACGGCTTGACGCGGGCGAGCGAGGCGGCGAGGAAGGCCATGGGTCCGGATCCCGGGAAAGTGGAAGCGGGCGACGGTAGCGCCGCCCGCCGCCCGCCGACAAGCCGGAAGCCCTGCGAAAATTCGGCACCGCGCCCGCGCCGGGCGCGGAGGGCGGCCTTCAAGGGAAGCCACTGGCTGCCATCGCCGGCCTGTCCTATATTAAGGACATGGCCAAGCCCGCACCTCAGCCGCCGCCTGAAGACGATCCCGAGACGGCCGCCCTGCGCGCCGCAGTCGCGGAGGCTCGGGCATCTTTGGACAAGGGACAGTATATCCGGCATGAAGACATGCGCCGATGGTTGCTGTCATGGGGCACCGAGAACGAGCTGCCCCCGCCGTCCGAATGGAAGTAAGGTGGTCGCTGGAAGCCGAAAGAGATCTCTTCCGCGTCCGATCCTATATCGCTGAATTCAACCCGTGGGCCGCGAGCCGCGTCGCTGTACAGCTGCTCGCTGCGGGCGACAGCCTTGAGCATCTGCCACGCCGTGGTCGTCCCGGCCGGTTGCCCGGAACACGCGAACTTGTATCCGTTCAGCCCTTCGTGATCGTGTACGAGATCACGACAGTCGTCGAGATCCTGCGCATCTGGCATGGAGCACAGAGCCGATAGCGGCACCGCCCCCGCGTCGGGCGCGGAGGGAGTCTTATCGTTGGTTGGCCGGAGGCACCGCCCGATCGATCAGCTTCGCCATCGGGATATCAAGCGCGTGCCGGAACTCAAGGTCGAAGAACGCCCGCTCGGCGATCTGCCGCAGATCCTCGGACAGGTCCGTCAGCGTCCGCGGGACCGACGGCACGGCCATCGCCTCATAGACATCGCGATACTCGACCCTGTGGGCATCCTGCCAGTCATAGACGTACAACCCACGCTCGGCCAACTCCTTGAAACCCCTATAGCTTGAGGCGCCCGGCTGGGTAGGGACGAATTGGGCGGCCCCATTTGGGGCCAGCTCCAGCACCCTGTGCTCGATGTCGAGGTCGTCATATCCCTCACCGAGGGTCCAGGCGGGGATCGGCCCCGGACCGGCGGTGATCATGACGGCCAGATGGCCCAGCGCATCGGATGCGAGCCATCCCGCGTCGAGCCAGGTCTCATACCGGAATTCCATGTGCGCGTCCCCGACCGGAGGCGCCGCATCCTACCCCTTCACCGCCCCCTGGGTGAGACCCGCGATGAGCTGGCGGGAGAAGAAGGCGTAGAGCACCAGCACCGGGATGATGGCCAGCGTCAGCGAGGCCAGCACCGCGTTCCAGTCGGTGACGTACTGGCCGACGAATTGCTGCACGCCGAGGGTGATGGTGCGGGTGCCGTCGCCCGGCGCCAGGATCAGCGGGAACCACAGGTCGTTCCAGATCGGCACCATGGTGAAGACCGCCACCGTCGCCAGCGCCGGCCGCACCAGCGGCAGGATGATGCGGTAGAAGATGCGGTATTCGCCGACCCCGTCGCAGCGCGCGGAATCCTTCAGCTCCTTCGGGATCTGGCGCATGAACTCCGACAGGATGAAGATCGACAGCGGCAGCCCCATCGCGGTGTAGACCAGGATCAGCGCCGCCAGGGTGTTGATCAGGTCGAGCGACACGATCAGGCGCAGGATCGAGACGGTGCCGAGCCGGATCGGGATCATGATGCCGACGGCGAGGTACAGCGCCAGCACGGCGTTGCCCTTGAAGCTGTATTCCGACAGCGCCCAGGCGGCCATGGCGCCGAGGAAGACAACCAGGAACAGCGTCGCCAGCGTCACCGTCAGGCTGTTGCCGAAATACAGGCCGAAGTCGGACCGGGTCAGCACCGTGTCGAAGCCGATCAGGCTGAAGGTGTCCGATGTCGGCGGCATCAGCGGCGCGCTGAAGATCGCCTTGCGCGACTTGAAGGCGTTGAACAGCACCAGGACGATCGGGAACAGCGCGATCGCGGTGTAGACCAGCAGCACCGCATGGACGGCCGCGGTCGAGACCCTAGGAGAACGGTTGGCGGCCATGGTCAGAGCTCGTAGCGCTGCAGCCGGCGCTGGACCAGGTAGAAATAGGTCATGACGCCGGCCAGGATGATCAGGAACATGATCGTCGCCACCGCGGCCCCCATGGTCGGGTCGCCCAGCTGCAGCTGGAAGCCGAAGAAGGTGCGGTAGAAGAAGGTGCCGAGGATGTCGGTCGCGAAGTTCGGCCCGGCCAGCGCCCCCTGGGAGACGTAGATCAGGTCGAAGGCGTTGAAGTTGCCGACGAAGGTCAGGATCGAGACCATGCCGATGGTCGGCCAGATCAGCGGCAGCTTGATCCGCCAGAAGATCGTCATCTGGCTGGCGCCGTCGACCCGCGCCGCCTCGGTCAGGCTGTCCGGGATGTTCAGCAGCGCGGCGTAGGTCAGGAGCAGCGGCATGCCCACCCACTGCCAGACCGACACCAGGGCCAGGGTGATCAGCGCGCTCTGCTCCTGCCCGAGCCAGGGGGCGAACAGCGAGCCGAGGCCGACCGTGCCCAGCATCGACTTGGCGACGCCCCAGGTCGGCGACAGGATCAGCTTCCAGATGAAGCCGATGATCACCACCGACAGCAGCGTCGGGGTGAACATCAGGGTGCGGTACGTGTTGGTGAAGCGCAGATTGGGCAGGGCCAGCAGTGCCGCCAGGCCGATCGCGATCGGGTTCTGCACCAGCATGTGCACGGCGAAGAACAGGACGTTGTTGCCCAGCGCGTTCCAGAACCGGTCGGCCCATTGCGGGTCGAAGAACAGCGCCGCGTAGTTGGCCAGCCCGGCGAAGCTCTCCACCCCCGCCTCATCCCGCGTGAACAGGCTGAGCCTCAGGCTGTCGAGCAGTGGGTAGACCATGAACACGGTGTAGATCAGCGTCGCCGGCGCCAGGAAGACGACGACGTGCCAGGGAAAGCGGCCGCGGCGGCCCGCGATCTGGGCGCGAGGAAGCTCGGCGGTCTGGGTGCTGGCCATGGGAACAGCCTATCAATACGGGCGCGGGACCGCGCGGTCCGGGATGGCCGGGCCGCGCGTCCCGCGCCGGGGAGTCAGATCACTTGGCGGCCGGCTTGTACCAGGAGTCGAGCCCCTTCTGGATGCTCTCCGCCGCCTGCTGCGCCGTCATGGTGCCGTTCAGCACCTGGGCCGAGACGTTCCACAGCTCGTTCTCCAGGTTCGGCGTGCCGCGCGACAGGATCTGGTACGAGTTGCGGATCGACGATTCGCAGGTCTTGCGCCAACCCAGGAACTCCGCCGCCACCGGGTCCTTGACCGTGACCGGGTGGTTCGACAGCGAGTAGAAGCCCGGCAGCGCGTTCGAGTAGATGTCGGCGAATTCCGGCGTCGCCAGCCATTCCAGGAAGGCCTTGGCGGCCTCCGGGTTCTTGGTCTTGGCGTTCATGCCGAGGGCGATGTCGGTGTGGTCGCTGATATAGCACTTGTCGCCGACCTTCTCGACCGGCGGCGGGAAGGCGCCCATCTTGAAATCGGCCTGGGCGTTGAAGGCGGCGATGTCCCAGGATCCGGCCGGGTAGATCGCGGCGCGGCCGAGGGTGAACAGGTTCTGGCTGTCCGGATAGGCCTGGGCCTCATAGCCGTCCGGCAGGTACGGCTTCCACTTCGCCAGCTCCTCGAAGGCCTCGACATAGGGCTTGTCGGTGAACTTCTCCTTGCCCGCAATCAGCGCCTTGCGGCCTTCCTCGCCCTTCCACAGGTTCGGACCGATGTTCTGGAAGCCCATGGTCGCGGCCTCCCACTGGTCCTTGGTGCCGATGTCGAGCGGCGCGACTTCGCCCTTGGCCTTGATCTTGTCGAGCAGGGCGAAGAACTCGGCCTCGGTCTTCGGCGGGGTCAGGCCCTCCGCCTCGAACACCGATTTGTTGTAGAGGAAGCCGTGGATCACCGAGGCCATCGGCACGCAGAACAGCGTCTTGCCGTCATCGGTGATCCAGGCGCTCTTGGCCACGTCGGAGAAGGTGTCCATGCCCTTCAGGTCGGTGACCGGGGAAAGATAGCCCTTCTGGAACAGCGCCAGCGAGGCGTCGAACGGCCGGCAGCTGATCAGGTCGCCGGCGGTGCCGCCCTCGAGCTTGGCGTTCAGCGCGCCGTTGTACTCGGTCGGCGCGGTCGGCGCGAACACCACCTTGATCCCGGGATGGCCCTTCTCGAAGGCCGGGATGATGGTGTCCTGCCAGATCTTCAGATCGTCGTTGCGCCAGCTCTCGATGGTCAGGGTCGCATCCGCGGCCCCCGCCTGATTGAACTGGGCCTGGCCGGCGAGGGCGACGAGCGCCGCCCCGGCCAGGAACGCGCCGCGCAGGAACGAATGGGACATGTGCAATGGCCTCCTCTGTTCGGCGTTTCGCCGTTGCCCGCGGGCGGCAGCCCGCCCGCTGTCTCTCTAGGACCCTTGTTTCGCCGCCAGGGCGCGGCGGAGATCGCCGCCGGCGGCGTCCAGGCGCCGGCGACCATCCTCGGCGCTGTCGCCCAGCGCCACCAGGGCGGCCAGCTTGACGTTCTGCCCCGCCGCCTGCAGCGCCGCCCGCGCCGCCGCCTCGTCGACCGGCACGATGGCGCGCAGCATGCGCACCGAGCGGTCGTTCAGCTTGGCGTTGGTCGGCTGCATGTCGACCATCAGCCCGTCATAGACATGGCCGAGCCGGGTCATCACCAGGGTCGAGAACAGGTTGAGCGCCACCTTCTGCGCCGTGCCGGCCTTGAGCCGGGTGGAGCCGGCGATCGGCTCCTCCCCCGTTGCCAGCAGCACGGCATGGGCGGCGTCGCCGAAGATCGGCGCGCCGGGGTTGGAGGCGACGGCGATGGTCAGGGCGCCGGCGCGGGCGGCCTCCTGCAGCACGGCGCGGGTGTAGGGGGTGCCGCCGCTGGCGGCGATGCCGATCACCACGTCGTCGGGGCCGAGGCGCAGTGCCGCGGCCTCCGACTGGCCGGCGCCGGCGTCGTCCTCGGCATTCTCCACCGGCCGACTCAGCGCCGTGGCGCCGCCGGCGATCAGATAGGCCAGCTTGTCCTGCGGGTGGCCGAAGGTCGGGAACAGCTCCGACCCGTCCTGGGCCGCGACCCGGCCGGAGGTGCCGGCGCCGGCATAGACCAGGCGGCCGCCGCGGCGCAGCCGGGGCGCCGCATCGGCGGCGGCGGCGGCCAGGGCCGGCAGGGCCGGCCGCACCGAGGCCACGGCGGCGAGCTGGGATTCGAGCAGCGCGTCGAGGATCTCCGCATCCTCCCAGGCGTCGATGCCCCTGAAGCGGCGTGATGCGGTCTCGGTTCCCATGCGTCTCGATCGCCGGCCTGGATGAGTGGTCTAGACCACTCTCTCAGAGTTGCCCGCGCAGCGCAAGATGATCGTGGAAGCCGGCGCTGACGGCCGCCGCAGCCTACCAGCTGAAGGAGAAACCGGCGGTGAACTTGACGCCCGGCTGGTCGGTGCCGAGGTCGACCAGCGAGGCGCTGGCCTTGAGCGGGCCGAGCAGCGTCTGCTCGGCGCCGACGCTGCCGGTCAGGTGCCGGTCGGTGCTGGTGACCTGGCTGCCGACCAGCAGGGCGGTGGTGTGCCAGGGCAGCTTCAGCCTGGCGTTGCGGTCGATCTCCCAGCTGGTCACCGGCGCCTCGGGGCCCAGCAGCCCGCCGCGGGTCACCGCATAGCGGTCCTCCGACGAGCCCGACAGGCCGAGGAACGACCAGGCCCGCGACAGCACCGCCGCCAATTGCCCGGTGCCTTCGCCGGCTTGCGGGTCGAAGCTGGCCTCGACCCGGGCCGACTGCCAGAACGGCACGAACCAGGGCAGATCGGCCAGGCCGAGGCTCGCCTGCGCCTTGCCGGTGGCGGTGCGCCGCGCCATCTCCAGCCGGTCCCAGCCCTGGGCGAAGCCGGGATAGGGATCGGCCGGAATGTCGAAGGTGACGCCGGTCTTGGCGATGAAGCCGGAGGCCTGGGACTGCAGCGTCGCGCCGACCGAGCCGGCGCCGGTCACGTCACGCTGGCCGGTGACCGCGGAGAAGCCGGGATCGAGGCCGACATAGGCGCTCGACGCCCGCGACGAGCCGTGCCCCGTGCCCGGCCGGTCCCCGCGCGGAACCGGGATGGCATCGGCGGGAATGTCGAAGGTCACGCCGGTGCCGGAGATGAAGCCCGGCATCGGCGATTGCACCGCCGCGGCTGCGCCGTAATCCTCGTCCGGCCCGGCACGGGCGGCCGGCATCGCCGCCGGGATCAGCGCGAGAGCGGCTGCGAAGCGCAGAAAAAAGGGGCGGCAGGTCCGCGTCATCGGCGGGCTGTCTCTCCCTGGGGTGATGGTGGCTTCCCCCCAAGAGTAGTGATCCGGCCGCGCCTGCCAACCCCTTGAATTGTGGCAATTCCCGCCCGGGTGCGGCCGGCGGCTCAGAAGGCCAGCACCACCTTGCCGAAATGCCGGCCTGATGCCAGATGTCGCAGGGCCTCGCGCGCCTCGGTCCAGGGGAAGCTGCGGTCGATCACCGGCCGCAGCCCGGTGGCGGCGATGGCGCGGTTCATCGCCTCGAAGCTGTCGCGCGAGCCGACCGGGATGCCGCGGATGCGGGCGCGGCGGAACATGATCGCGACCGGGTTGATCTCGGCCGACATGCCGCCGAGATAGCCGATCACGTTGATCTGGCCGCCGGTGCGGATCGCGGCGAGCGAGCGGGCGAAGGTGCCGGGGCCGCCGACCTCGATGACGTGGTCGACGCCGCGGCCGCCGGTCAGGCCGCGCACCGCCACGTCCCAGTCCGTCGTCGTCCGGTAGTTCACCGTGCCGGCGGCGCCGAGCGCCCGCGCCCGCTCCAGCTTCTCGTCGCTGGAGGAGGTGACGATCGCCCGGGCGCCGACGGCGACAGCGAATTGCAGGGCGAAGACGGCGACGCCGCCGGTGCCCTGGACCAGCACCGTGTCGCCGGGCTTCAGCCCGCCTTCCGCGACCAGCGAGGTCCACGCGGTCAGGGCGGCGCAGGGCAGCGTCGCCGCCTCCGCGTCGGTCAGGTGCTCCGGCACCGCGACCACGCCCTCGGCGTCGAGCCGGACGTACTCCGCCAGCATGCCGGGACCGGGTCCGCCCAGCGGCACCGCCCGCTCGATGCCCTCGAAATCGCCGGCCACCCAGCCCTGCCAGAAGGTCGAGGCCACCCGGTCTCCGACCTTGACGCGGGTCACGCCCTCGCCCACCGCCGCGACCTCGCCGACGCCGTCGGACAGCGGCACCATCGGCAGCTCGAAGCCGGCGTGATAGTTGCCGCGGACGATCTCCAGGTCGCGGTAGTTCAGCGAGGCGGCGCGCATCCGCAGCACCACCTCGCCCCGCCGCGGCTCCGGCACCGGCCGCTCCGCCGGTCGCAGCCGGTCGATGCCCTCGCCCTCTTCGATCACGAACGCCCTCATCGCTTCGCTCCAGGATGTTGCGCTGGAGACATCGCCCGGCCTCGGTTAATCTTCAAATTCATTGTTTTCAGAAACTTCATGACGGATCGGCATGATGTTGGACGAGATGCGCGCCTTCGTGCTGCTGGCCGAGACCGGCTCGATCCAGCGGGTGGCGGAGCGGCTGCCGCTGACTCAGCCGGCGGTGACGCGGCAGATCCAGCGGCTGGAGCAGCATCTCGGCGCCACCCTGCTGGACCGGCGGGTGAAGCCGCCGCGCCTGACCCCGGCCGGCCTCGCGGCGCTGGAGCGCTGCCGCGCCATCCTGGCGGCGGTGCAGGACCTGAAGGATGGTGCCGGCGAAACGGCCGAGCCGGAGGGATCGCTGCGCCTGGGCATCGGCGTGCTGCACGCCTTCGCCGAGGCGGATTTCACGGCGCTGCTGCGCGACCTGCGCCAGCGCTGGCCGCGGCTGTCGCTGCGCCTGACCGGCGGGCTGGCCCACACCCTGCTGGCCGATCTCGACCGCGGCCGGCTGGACGCGGCGGTGGTATTGCTGCAGGAAAGTGCCGCGCCCTATCCCGGTCGGGTGGTGGGGCAGGAGAAGCTGGTGGTGGTCGGCGCCCGCGGCCTGGCCCTGCCGCGCCGGCCGTCCCTGGCCGACCTCGCCGCCTGCGACTGGGTGGTCAGCCCGCGCGAGTCCTGCGACGTCCGGCCGGCGCTGGAGGCGCTGTTCGCGCGGGAGGGGCTGGAGCTCAGGATCTCCGCCGAGGTGCACGACCTGGCGATCCAGCAGTCGCTGATCCGCTCCGGCTTCGGCCTCGGCGTGCTGCCGGCGCGGCGCAGCGCCCCCTTCACCGCGCGGGACGAGCTGCGCCGCATCGACCTGCCCGGCTTCCGTTTCGATTTCGCCATCAGCGTGGTGCGGGCGCCGCATCTCGGCCGGCTGGACCGTGCCGTCGACCATCTCGAGGAGGAGCTGCGGCAACGGCTGGCGCCGTCGGTGGTGCCGATGGCGCAGGCGCTGGCCGTAAGTAAATGAGTCCCCCTCCCCTCGCGGGAGGGGACTAGAAAACAGCCGGTCGAATGATGTGCAAAGCGGCGCCGGATCCGGTGGGAGCGGTCACGCCCCGTCGGTCGCGCGGGAAGCCTGCGCCCCCAGCCCCAAACGCCGGGCGGCGATGTCGACGATGCGGCGCGGCGGGTGGCGGATGTCGACCGTCACCACCCGCTCGCCGTCGCCCGGCGGCTCCAGCGTCTCGAACTGGCTGCGCAGCAGCGCGGGCGGCATGAAATGGCCCTTGCGGTTGGCCAGGCGGGCGGCGATCACCGCCTCCGACCCCGACAGATAGAGGAAGGCGACGCCCGGCCGGCCCCCCTCCGGCTGATGACCCACCAGCCGGTCGCGGTACACCCGCTTGAGGGCCGAGCACGCCAGCACCGCCGGCTGGCCGTCCGCCAGCCATTGCCCGATCTGCGCCGCCATGGCGTCGAGCCAGGGCCAGCGGTCGTCGTCGGTCAGCGGGTGCCCGGCCTTCATCTTCTCGATGTTCGCCGGCGGGTGGAAGCTGTCGGCGTCGGCGAAGACCCCGGCCATGCGGCGGGCCAGCTGCCTGCCGATCGTGGTCTTGCCCGAGCCGGAGACGCCCATGACGATGACCACGCCGGGTGCGCCGCCGCGGCCGGAATCCGAAGGTTGGGTCGCGTCCGCGGCCGCCATGGGCATGTCCTCAGCTGAGCTTCACAACCTCGCCGGTGCGGAAGCTCTCATCCGCCGCCAGCACGATGCGCAGGCTGTCGATCGCCGCCTGCATGGAATCGGTCAGGTCCAGGTCCTCGCGGATCGCGCGCAGGAAGAACTCCTGCTCGCGGTCGCACAGCTCCTGGTGGCCGGGCTCGTCGGCCATGGTGATCCAGCGGTCCTTGTCGACGAAGTGGTTGCTGCCGTCGATCGCCGCGGAATGCAGCTTCAGCGCGTTGGTCTTGGTGTGCCGGTCGATGTCGGCGGACTCGGAGATGGCGTCGGTCTTCGCCTCGCCCTGCCCGTCCTGCGGCACCACGATCGAGACGCAGCCCTTCGGCCCGACCACGTCCTTCACGAAATAGGCCACCTCGCTCATCATCGGGCCCCAGCCGGCCTCGTACCAGCCGACCGAACCGTCGTCGAACACGACATGCAGATGGCCGTAATTGTGGATCGCGACCTCGCTGGACAGCTTGGCGCCGATGCCGTGCACCCGCACCGGCTTGGCGCCGGTCATCTGGCACATCACGTCGACATAGTGGACGCCGCAATCGACCACCGGCGACAGCGACTGCAGCAGGTTCTTGTGCCAGGTCCAGGACGGGCCGGAGCTCTGCTGGTTCAGGTTCATCCGCATCACCAGCGGCTTGCCCAGCGTCTTCGCCACCTCGATGAACCTCACCCAGGAGGGGTGGACGCGCAGGATGTAGCCGACCACCAGCTTGCGGCCCGTCTCCTTCGCCCGGGCGACGACGCGCTCGGCATCCTCCACCGTGGTCGCGATCGGCTTCTCCATGAACACATGGGCGCCGGCATCCATCGCCTGCAGGGCGAAGCCGGCATGGGTGTCGGACCAGGTGTTGATCGAGACGGCGTCCGGCCGGGTCTCGGCCAGGGCCGCGCCGTAATCGGCGAAGCGCGGATAGTCGACCAGCTCCGCCGGCAGGTCGGCCTGGGCGATCGAGCGGGCGACGAGGCCGACGATCTCGAACCCGTCCAGCCTGTGATAGGCCAGGGCGTGCGACAGGCCCATATGGCCGACGCCGACGACGAGGACGCGCACGGGTTCGGTCATGGCGGGACTCCCTGGGTCATGGTCTTGGCATGGAGGGGAAGGCTCCTCCCCACATTGTCATGCCCGGGCTCGACCCGGGCATCCAGGGATTGTCGACACCCTCTGGATTGCCGGGTCAAGCCCGGCAATGACAAGGAGGGGGAAGCCGTC
>NZ_JBHYMS010000096.1:0-17228 GCF_042743185.1 Inquilinus sp. NPDC058860
CCGGTGGCGGCGATCGGGCTGCCCGGCGTCGACCCCTTCGTCGCCCCGATCCTCTACGCCGTGCCGGTGCAGCTCCTGGCCTACCACACCGCCGTGGCCAAGGGCACCGATGTCGACCAGCCCCGCAACCTGGCCAAGAGCGTCACGGTGGAATGAAGAGGGAGCGGATCGGGCGCGTCATTGCAGCCGGATACTCCTAAAGGAGTAGGAATTTCATCGAATTGAGTACAAAGGAAAATTAAATTTTCATAAAAATAAAGATAAATGCCTTGACCGTTCGCCCCTGGTCGGGTTTCATGTCCTACGACTTCTGCTTCTATTCGCATATGATGATCGCCACCGAGCTTCCTCTAGAAGCTCGGTGGCGCCCTCAATAATACCGAAGTTGATAAGAAGATGTGCTTGTAATTCGAGATCGTGCACGTCGACGACTGGCCTGTCATTTGCGGGCTCTGTGCCAGGTCAGGAGGAGATATGCTGGCTTGCAGAGACGATACAGAAAAACCTGCCATTATCGATTTTGCCGAAGGAGATGGCGCAGAGAAGGTCCCAGCTCCGGGGAGTCTTTCTGAAGTAACGAAAATAGCGATTATCGACCGTAGGGTCCTGGTCCGGGAATCTCTGACGGCGGCTCTCATGACGGCCGATGGAGGATTCCGAGGCATCGGATTTGCGGATGCCGGCGAATGGCTGGCCCGCGGGGTTCGGAACGATACATCGGCGATTCTGTTCGGCATTGACGGGGAAGGCGCCGATGATCCTGATCTGATGCAGGATCTCCGGCTTCTGGCTCAGGACGGCCCGGACATGCCGGTCATCGTCATGGGCGACCGCGACGAATCCTGTCACGTCCTCAAGATCCTGTCTTCCGGGGCACGCGGCTACATCCCGACGAGCGTCAGCCTGAGCGTCGCGATCGGCGCGCTGTCGCTCGCCATTGCCGGCGGGGTGTTCGTGCCGGCCACCGCCCTGGCCATGGCGGGCCGGATGGAGCGAGAGGGAGGGACGGAGCGCACCAGGTTCCCTTTCGACCTGACCGATCGGCAGGCCGCGGTCGCCGAGGGCCTCGCCCGCGGAAAGCCGAACAAGATCATCGCCCATGAGCTCAATCTCTCCGAGGGAACGGTCAAGGTTCATATCCGCTGCATCATGAAGAAGCTGCAGGCCCGGAACCGGACCGAAGTTGCCTTCAAGCTGCACAGCATGAAGGCTCGCCCGCGAGCGGCGCATGGCCTTCCGATCATGCCGCCAGCCTCGTCGGGCTCATGGGAAGGTCCCCCGCGGGCCGCGTCGCCTCACCGCTGCGCCAGGTAAGCCGGGTCCGAGGGACAGACGAGGCGAATGCATCCTGCGGACGGAATGATCGCCTCGTCTGTCCCTCGGACCTCGCGGTTCGGCGTCAATCTCAGCTCGGCAATCCGGCGCGGCGCAGGCCGTCGAGGTAGCGTCGCAGCAGATCCGGCTCGAAATAATGCAGGGCGTCGGCGACGGTCGCCACGGTGAGCCCCGGCCGGGAAGCCGTGAAACGCGCCAGCGCCTCGCGCGCGGCATCGATCTGTCCGGCATGGGCGAGGAAGGTGGCGAGGTCGCGGAACATCCAGGTCGCCGTCGGCTTCTGATGCAGCGCCTTCCGGGTCAAGCCGGCGGCTTCTTCGGGGCGCCCCTCGGCGAAGGCGGCGAGACCCAGGCCGATGAAGCAGTTGAAGCTGAACGGGTCGAGGGGGCTGAGCCGGATCGCTCGCTCGAAGCAGGGCCGTCCTGCGGCAGGATCGCCGCGATAGACGTGCAGGAAGCCGCGGCGTGTCCAGGACCAGGCGTGGTTGGGGTCGAGCGCCAACGCCTGATCGACGAACTGCTCGGCCCGGCCGATATCGCCGAACAGGAGCATGGTCGCCGTGGCCAGGGCGCTCAGCGCGGTCGCATCGTCCTGGGACCCTTCCGACGCCTGCTTGATCAGGCGATCGCCCGCCGCCCGCTCGGCGCCGTAGTCCGAAGCCCAGTTGTAGGTGACCTGCTGCGCATGCGCCCAGGCGGCGAGGGCAGCGGCGCGGCTGTAGTTCGGATCCAGCCGCAGGGCCTCGTCGAGCAGCCGGATCGCCTCGACATTCTCGGGTTTGCGATGGGCCCAGAGATGCGGCAGCGCTCGCATCATCAGGTCGTAGGCCGCGACGCTGTCGGGCCGCTTGCGCAGCGCCAGCATGATTTCCGCTGCCCGGATTGAGGGGTGGAGCGCTCCGGCGACGCCTTCGGCAATCCGGTCTTGCAGGTCGAACATGTTCTCGACCGTCCCGTCGTAGCGCCCGGACCAGAGGTGCAGCGCGCTGGCGGCGTCGATCAGCTGCGCCGTGATCCGAACCCGGTTGCCCGACCTCCGCACGCTGCCCTCGAGCAGGTAGCGGACCTTGAGCGTGCGGGCGATCACGCGGGGGTCCTGGGGCCGTCCCGCGGCCCGATACGCCTCGGCCGAGCGGCGGGCGATGACGGTGAAGTCCCGGATGCGGGAGAGGGTCGCGGTGATCTCCTCCACCGCGCCGTCGGCGAGGGCGGACACGGCGGGATCGCCGGAAAGATTGTCGAAGGGCATGACGACGATCGAGGGCAGATCCTCCTCGTCCACCACCCCGACGGCGCGCTTCGTTGCTGCTTCAGCACCTTCGCCGGCAACGCCCGCAGGGCTCCAGATCCAGACCTCCATCGGCTCTGCGATGTCCTTGAGCGTCTTCATCACCCGCATGAAGGGCGTGGCCAGCGCCTTGCCGAGCTGCCAGCGCACGGAATGGGTGATGGCGATCCCACCGGGAGGCGCCGCCTGCTGCAGGCGGACGACGAAGGCGACAGCGGCCCCGAACCGATCTTCTCCCTCAACGAAGACGTCGGCGAGCGCGATGCCGGCGCGCACCAGGATGGGCCGCTTGGACGACCGCGCTTTACGAGCCGCCATCGCCTGCTGGAACTCCACCGTCCAGCAGACCGCATCCTCGATATTGGAGAACTCGATCAGCACGCCGTCACCCATGGTCTTGAACACGTGACCATGACGGGCGCGGAGGGTCGAGCCCAGCAGCTCGCGGCGGATCGAGGCGAGCGCGGCCAGCGTACCGCGCTCGTCCTCCTGCACGAGGCGCGTGAAGCCCGCCACGTCGAGCGAAACGATGACGGTGAGCCGGCGCTGGACTCGCATCGGCAATGGTCTCCGGCAATTCCATCAGCTTGCGACGGACCTGCCGATCCCGCAATGCGGCAGGCAAGCCGCGTGAAGATCGTCTCACGGTTCGCGCAGGCTCTCGTCCAGGCCGCGCAGCAGAGGATAGAGGAAATAGGAGAGCACCCGGCGCCGCCCGACCTCGATCTCGGCCGTCAAGGTCATGCCGGGCAGCAGGCGAAAGGTGTCCGGAACCGACCGCAGCGTCGTATCGGTCAGCCGGATCCGCGCCCGGTAGACCGACGGCGCCGCGGCGTCGACATTGCCTTTGTCGTCCCGTGCATTGGAGGCGAAGCTGTCCTGGCTGATGGTGCGGACCGTGCCCGAGGCCGTGCCGTGTTTCTGGAAGGGGAAGGCGTCGATCTTGAGGCGGGTCGGCTCGTCGGTTCCGAGCTGGCCGATATCCTTGCTGGCGATCGAGACCTCGGCCTCGAGGGGAACGTTGAGCGGCACCAGCGTGAACAGCGGCTCGGCCTCCCGCACCACCGATCCGATCGATCGCTGCGCGATATCGAGGACCACGGCGTCCGACGGCGCGGACAGCACGATCATGTCGCGACGAAGCTCGGCCTTCTTGAGCTCCTCGGCCACGGCGGCATAGGCCTCGCGCGCCTTGACCAGATCCTCCAAAGCGGCACGGCGGAACTCCTCGACATGGGCCTGCCGCTCCGATCGCGCCTTGTCGATGGCCAGGGCCAGATCGGTCTGGACGCCGCGATTCCGGGCGAGCTGGGATTCGATGTCCAGCCGCGTGTCCTTGGAGACGAGGTAGTTGAGCCGAGAGCCGGTTTCGCTGGCCATCAGCTGCTGCCGCATCTGCTCGACCTGTTCGAGGGTCGCGACGCGTTGCGCCAGCAGGTGTTCCTCGTCGCGGCTCGCCGTCAGATTGGCTTCGGCCCGCGCGATCTGGTCGTCGAAATTGCGCAGCTGGGACTCGTAGGCCGCCTTGCGCTGCACGAAGAAGCGCATCTGCAACTGCGCATCCGCGCCGGCATCGGCAGCCGGTTCATAGGCCACCCCGGCGAGCTCGGCCTCGATCCGGCCCATCTGCGCTTCGAGCGCAGTGACCTTCGCGCGCAGTTGCTCGACATCCGACTGGGTGAAGGTCGTGTCCAAGGCGGCCAGCTGCTGGCCGGCACGGACGATCTCGCCGACCGCGACATCGATCGACCGGACGACCGAGGTCTCGAGCGGCTGGACCACGAGGTTCGGCTGGGTGGTGATCAGCTTGCCGGGAGCGACGACGATCTCGTCGACCGTGGACAGCGCGGCCCAGGCCACGGCACCGACGATCAGGGCCGTCACGGTGTACAAGGTCAGGCGCGTGATCCGCGGTGGCGCCCGCGCTTCGAGCTCGACGGCGTCGCGCTGGAACTCGGCGATGGCCGGATGAGCCCGGGACAGCGGCGCGACCGTCGGCCCGCGGACCACCGGCAGGGTCTGGCGCTCCGACGATGCGGACCGCTCCGGGATCATGCGCTTTGCCTTGTCTGCTGGGTCCAGAGGTGCCGGTACGTCGTGCAGCGCGACAGCAGCTGGTCATGCCGTCCGATATCGGCGATCCGGCCCCGGTCGATCACCAGGATGGCATTGGCGTCCATCAGGGTGGACAGGCGATGCGAGACGATGACGACCGTACGACCCTCGGCGATGCGCCGCAGATTCTGCCGGATGATGGCCTCGCTTTCCGGATCGAGGGCGCTGGTCGCCTCGTCGAAGATCAGGAGCCGCGGATTGGTCACCAGGGCGCGGGCGATGGCAAGGCGCTGGCGCTGCCCGCCGGACAGGTTCTCGGCGCTCTCCTCCAGCATCGAGTCGAAGCCGCGCGGCATGCGCTCGATGAACTCCTCGGCCCCGGCCATCCGGGCCGCCTCGACGATCTCCTCGAAGCTGGCGCCGGGGCGGGCGGCGGCGATGTTCTCCCGCACCGTGCCGCGGAACAGGAAATTCTCCTGCAGCACGACGCCGATCGCCTTGCGCAGATGGACCAGGTCGAACTCGCGCATGTCGACGCCGTCGATGCGCACCACGCCCTGCTGCACCGGGTAGAGACCCTGGATCAGCCGGGTCACCGTGGTCTTGCCGGAGCCGCTTCGCCCCACCACGCCGAAGACGCTGCCTTCCGGAACCGTGAAGGAGATGTTGTCGAGCGCCGGGTCGGCCTCGGCGGAGTAGCGGAAGGACACGTTCTCGAACTCGACGCGCCCCTTGATCGCCGGACGCAGGCCGTCGGTCCGGCCGTGCCGCTCCGGCCGTCGATTCATCACCTCGCCCAGCATCCGGACGGACAGCGCCACCTCCTGGTACTCATGCACCATCGTCACGATCTGGACGAGCGGGCCGGAGACCCGACCGGCCAGCATGTTGAAGGCGATCAGGGCGCCGATCGTCATCGTCCCGTCGAACACCGCGACGGCGCCGAGCCCGACCACCGCGACGCTCATCAGCTTCTCGACCAGCCCGGTCACGGACTGGGCCGTGGTCGAGATCTTCTCGACGTCGAAGCGCATCGCGACGCTTTGGGCCGAACGGTCGTCCCAGATCCGGCGCTGCATCGGCTCCATCGACAGCGACTTCACCGTCCGCATGCCGTGCACGGTCTCGACCAGCAGGGCCTGGCGCTGGCCTTCGGCTTCGTACAGGGCGCGCAGCCGGCTGCGGAAAGGGCCGATCAGCAGCAGGATCACCAGCGCCACCAGCAGCGCGAAGGCCAGCACGACCAGGGTCAGCCAGAGGCTGTACATCAGCAGCACGGGCAGGAACACGATCAGCGACAGGCCGTCGAGCAGCGTCAGAAACAGGCGGCCGGTGAGGAACTCCCGGATCCGCTGAGCCTGCTGCATGTGCTTGACCAGGATGCCTGCCGAAGCCTGCTCGAAGAAGGTGATCGGCAGGCTCAGGAGATGCGCGAAGGTCCGGGTCGCCAGCCGGATGTCGATCCGGTTGGTGGCATAGAGCAGGAGATAGCGCCGCAGGAAGGTGAAGATGGCGTCGAACAGCAAGGCCACGACGATGCCGCCCGACAGCACATAGAGCGTCATGTAGCTGTTGTGCACCAGCACCTTGTCGATGATCAGCTGGAAGAAGATCGGCGTCGCCAGCCCCAGCCCGTACAGGAACAACGCCGCCACGGCGACATCGGCGAACAGCCGGCGCTGGCGCAGCAGTTCGGGGACGAACCAGCGGAAACCGAAGGGCTGGTCGGGATCGGCGATGCGGTAGCTGCGCTTCAGCAGGACCACTTCGCCGGACCAGCGGCCCCGGAACGCCTCCTCGGGAACCACCAGCGCCTCGGGCCGCTCGGCCAGCGGGTCGAGCAGCCGGACGGCGCCGTGCCCCTCGGCGTCGGCGACGACACCGGCGATCAGCACCCAATTGCCGTTGTTCAGCAACGCCAGCGCCGGAAAGGCCTCCCCCAGCCGCGCCAGCCCGGCCCAGTCGAGCTGCAGCCGGCGCGCCCGCAGGCCCGAGTCCCGCGCCATGCGGAGGAGCAGGGCCGCCGAGACCGCCTCGGCACCCAGGGCATAGCGATGGGTCAGGCTGTCGACCGAGATGTCGAAGCCGTGGTGGCGCAGGACGACGGCCAGGCAGTACAGCCCGGTGTCGCGCCCCCCGGCGGCCGCGGCCGGTGCACCGTCTGCGGCCTCGGCGTCCGACGTGGCGGCGAGCATCAGGCGAAGTTCGGCGACGTGTTGCGGTGGGGGGCGCCGTTCGGGGCCGGAGCCCGATCGGGGACGACGGCCGGCGCCGCGGCCTCCGGCGCCCGGCGCTGGATGGCGCCGGCCTCGATCAGCCCCTGCATCACCTTTTGGATCAGGTCCGAGGCGTTGGCGAAGCCGTCGAGCGGCATGATGATCCGCTGCCGGAACGCCGCCTTGGGAGCGCCGGCGGCATCGCGCTCGGTCGCCGACAGGCTGACCAGGTCGATACGCAGGACGGACCCGGTGACCGTGATTTCGCCGATGCCGTCCGCGTAGATTTCGGTCTGCATATGCATGTCCTCGTTGCGAATGGTGATTTGAAAATTGACGGAGCGTCAGGCGGCATGGCCGATCTGCCAGTCGGGGAAGGGATCCTGCAGCCCGCGATAGGCGGCGCGGTCGTAACGGAGCGGGGAGCCGACGAGGCAGGCGTCCAACGCCTGGCGGATGGCATCCTCGTCATGGCCGCAGCCGATGAACACCAGCTCCTGCCGCCGGTCGCCCCAGATCAGACTCCAGTGCTGCTCGATCCGGCTTTGCCAGTCCGGGTGACGCGGCCAGTGCTGCGGCGGGACGGCCGCCCACCACAATCCTTTGCCGTCGACGCGGCGCTGGCCGCCGGCGATCGACAGCTGGCCGATCCAGTCCGGCCGGGTCGCCAGCCAGAAGAAGCCCTTGGCCCGGATCAATCCCGGCCAACTGCGCTGGAGGAACTCCTCCAGCCGCTCCGGGTCGAACGGGCGACGGGCCCGATAGACGAAGCTCGATATCCCGTAGAGCTCCGTCTCCGGCGTGTGTCCGCCCGGCCCGAACAGCTCCCGGTGCCAGAGGGGATGGGTCGCGGCCTTCCCTTCCACGAACAGGCCGGTGTCGAGGATCGCGTCCAGCGGAACCCGGCCGTACTCCGCCTCCACCACCCGGGCATCGGCGTTGAGGGCGCGGAGAATGCGGCGGATCTGGGCCAACTCCACGGCGGTTACGTCGAAGGCCTTGTTGAGGACGACCACATCCGCGAATTCGATCTGTTCGACCAGCAGGTCGGCCAGCGTGCGCGCGTCGCCGTCATGGGCGGTCCGGCCGCGGTCGCGCAGCAGGTCGCGGCCGGCATAGTCCCGCAGCAGGCTGATCGCATCGACCACCGTGACCATGGTGTCGAGGCGGGCGACATCGCCGAGCGAGGCGCCGCCGGCATCGCGGAAGGAGAATGATGCCGCCACCGGCAGGGGCTCGGAGATGCCGGTGCTCTCCACCAGAAGATAGTCGAACCGCTGCTCGGCGGCCAGGCGGCGGACCTCGCGCAGCAGGTCGTCGCGCAGGGTGCAGCAGATGCAGCCATTGGTCATCTCGACCAGGGACTCGCTGGCGCGGCTGAGATCGGCGCCGCCGTCGCGGACCAGCTCGGCGTCGATGTTCACCTCGCTCATGTCGTTGACGATGACGGCGACCCGGCGGCCTTCGCGGTTGCGCAGGACATGGTTCAGCAGCGTCGTCTTGCCGGCCCCGAGAAAGCCGGAGAGGACCGTGACGGGAAGGCGCGGCGGAGAGGTCATGCCGCGGCCAATTGCGGGTTGAAGACGACATCGGCCGAGTAGTTGGTGCGGTTGAAGCTGCCGTTCGGGAAGCTGCCGCTGGCGCCATAGGCGAAGACGCCGTTGCCGCCGCCGGTGGCATCGGCGAGGGCGCGCAAATGGCCGTTGACGACATCGTCCGCGAAATAGTTCGGCGTGGCCGCGTAGTGGCCGTTGCTGTGGTAGGAGGCGATGTAGGTGGTGTTCGCGTCGATCGCGACCGGCTGGGCGAGGACCGCCGTCTGCCAGCCGCTGGCGGTCTCGTTGGTGAAGGTGGCCGTGGCGAGCAGCTGTCCGGTCGCGGTCCAGAGATGGCCCTCATGGGTGCCGGTGTCCTGGGCGCTCTTGTAATAGCGCAGGGCCGTGATCGTGCCGGCGACATCGGCCTGGAACTTCATGCCCAGCTCGACCGGCGACGGATCGTTGACGCTGGCGATGGCCGGCGTGTCCGAGGCCGAGAACAGGCTGCTTCCGGCCGGGGGCGGCGCCACCGTCAGCGAGGCGGTCGCCGAAGCGGTGCCGCCGCGGCCGTCGGAGATGGCGTAGGTGAAGCTCGCCGTTCCGGTGAAGCCGGCGGTCGGGGTGAAGGTGACGGTGTTGGTCTGGCTGTTCAGGGTCACCGTGCCGTTGGCCGGGTTGCTGACGCCGGTCACCGTCAGCGCGTCGCCGTTCGGATCGGTGTCGTTGGCCAGCAGCGTCGAGGTCGGGATCGACAGCGCCGCGTCCCGGCCGGTGGAGAGGCCGCTGTCCGCCACCGCCGTCGGCGGTTGGTTGGTCCCGGTGCCGGACTGGTTGTAGACGACATCGACCCAGTAGTTCGAGGCGTTCCAGCTGTTGGTCGGGAACAGGCTGGATCCGCTATAGGCGTAGACGCCGGCATCGACCGGGGCAGTCAGGGGACCGTTCGAGCGGGAGGTCGTGAAGTACCCGCCGGTGGCCGAGTAGTGGCCGCTGGTGTGGTAGGAGGCGACGTAGGTGGTGCCGGCGCTGATCGCGACGGGGTTGGCGAAGGTGACGGTCTGCCAGCCGGTGGCGGTCTCGCCGGTGAAGGTGGCTGTGGCCAGCAGGGTGCCGCTCGCGGTCCACAGGCTGCCCGTGTGGGCCCCGGTGTTCTGCGGCCCCTTGTAGAAGCGGATGCCGGTGATGGTGCCGCCGGCGGAGGCCGTGAACTTCATGCCGAGCTCGACCGAATTCGGATCCTCCTCGGTCACTGTCGCCGGCGTGTCGGTCGGCAGGAACAGACTGACCCCGTCGCCGGCCTGCCGGACGGTCACGTCGACCGTGGCCGAAGCGGTGCCGCCGCGACCGTCCGAGATCGTGTAGGTGAAGCTGGCCGGCCCGGTGAAGCCGGCGGTCGGGGTGAAGGTGATGGTGTTGGTCTGGCTGTTCAGGCTTACCGCGCCATTGATCGGGTTGCTGACGCCGGTCACCGTCAGGGCGTCGCCGTTCGGATCGGTGTCGTTGGCCAGCAGATCCCCGGCCGCGATCGCCAAAGGCGCGTTCTGGGCCGTGCTGAAGCCGTCATCCGCCACTGCCGTCGGCGGCTGGTTGGAGGCGCCGCCCGACTGGTTGTAGAGGACATCGACCCAGTAGTTGGACGCGTTCCAGCTGTTGGTCGGGAACAGGCTGGACCCGCCATAGGCGTAGACGCCGGCATTGGCCGGGGTGCTCAGAGGGCCGTTGCTGTAGCTTGCGCTGAAATAGCCGGAATCCGCCGAATAATTGCCGTTGGTGTGGTAGGAGGCGACATAGGTCGTGCCGCTGCTGATCGCGACGGGGTTGGCGAAGGTGACGGTCTGCCAGCCGGTCGCGGTCTCGCCGGTGAACGTGGCGGTGGCCAGCAGCGTGCCGGTCGCGGTCCACAGGCTGGCGGTGTGGGGACCGGTGTTCTGTGCCCCCTTGTAGAACCGGATGCCGGTGATGGTGCCGTTGCTCGATGCGACGAATTTGACGCCGAGTTCGACCGGGCTCCCGTCGTTCACGGTGACCGTCCCCGGCGTCGTCGAGGTCGACCACAGGCTGAGGCCCGTGCCGGGCGGATTGACGGTGAGGTTGGCCGTCCCGGTGGCGGTGCCGCCGCGACCATCCGAGATGGCGTAGGTGAAGCTGGCCGGGCCGCTGTAGCCGGCCGTCGGGGTGAAGGTGACCGCACCGGACTGGCTGTCGAAGCTGACCGTGCCGTTCACCGCGTTGCCGACGCCGGTGACGGTCAGGGGGTCGCCGTTGGGATCGGCGTCGTTCGCCAGCAGGGTCGCGGCCTGGATGGTCAGCGCGACGCCCTGGTTGGTGGCGAGGCCGTTGTCGTTGTTGGCGACGGGGGCGACATTGCCGCCGCCGGGCCCGGGCGTGAACAGGGCGTCCACCCAGAAATTCTCGTTCTGGTAGACGTTGCTCGGGAACAGGCTCGAAGTGCCATAGGCGTAGACGCCCGCCCCGACCGGCGCGGTCAGGTGACCGTTGGTGCGGGCGACGTCGAAATAGCCCGCATCGGCCGAATAGAAGCCGTTGCTGTGGTAGGAGACGACGTAGGTCGTCCCCGGCTGGATCGAGACCGGATTGGAGAACGTGACGGTCTGCCAGCCCTCCAGCGTCTCGTTGGTGAAGGTGGCGGTGGCCAGCAGGGTGCCGTCCACGCTCCACAGGCTGCCGGTGTGGGTGCCCTGGTTGTAGAAGCCCTTGTAGAAGCGGACGCCGGTGACCGTGCCGGCGGCGTTGGAGCTGAAGCGCATGCCGAGTTCGACGGCGTTGCGATCCTGGATATGGACCTGCGCCGGCGTGTTGGCGAAGGTCCACATGCTCTCCGTGGACGGCAGGGTGACGGTGACCGAGACGCCCGTCGACGCCGCCCCGAGATTGACGCTGTCATCCGCTGCCCGGGCCATGATGACATAGGTGCCGGCGGCCTGCGCATTCCAGGCGTAGCTCCAGCTCTCCCGCCCCGCCGCCTTGCGCCAGGTGATGCCGCCGTCGGTGGAGACCTCGACGCCGGCGACGATGCCGCCGCCGAAATCCTGGGCGGTCCCGGTGATGACGACCCGCTGGCCTTCGACCAGGCCGGTGCCGTTCGCCGGCGTCAGCACGGCGGCGGTCGGCGCCGTATGGTCGGTCGAGCCCGTCGCCATGATCAGGCTGGCCTGCAGCGTGCCGGGCTGGATGCCCATGTCGGCGAACATGTTGACCATCGCCTGCTGGACGTTCGGGTCCACCGGCGTCGCTTCGTTGTCGTGGTTGTCGTCCAGGCCCCAGGACCAGTAGACCGTGCCGGCGCCGAAGACCAGGGCGCCGCTCTCCGCCCGGTACATGGTCAGGCTGTGGTCGACGGTGGCGGATCCGACGCTGGTGCCGTAGTCCCGCAGATACGTGTCCACCGACACGGTCGACAGCGACAGGTTGATCAGCCCGGCCGGGCGGAAGCCGTTGTCGACGTCGGAATCCCATTCATAGCCGAGCAGGTTCTGGACCAGGGAATAGGTCTGGCCGGGCTCGAGGTCGGCGACATCCGTGTTCCGCCAGAACCGCAGGTTGGAATAGTCGTAGGGGATGGTGATCGTGTCGAGGCGATAGGCGTCGACCGTGAACATCGTGCCGGTCAGCGAATTCTCGGGCTCCTGCCCCGGATCGGCGAAGCGGGGATCGCGCCAGGTGCCGGTTCCGGTGTTGCTCGGGTCGGTGCGGTCGCCCCAGGTCTCCTTGTAGGTGACCAGGGTGCGGTAGGGCGTGCCGCTGCCGTCGATGCTGGTCTCCCACCGGGTCTTCCAATAGACTTCGTTGCCGCTCCAGAACGCCAGGTTCACGCCGGCGTCGCGGGCCGCCTCGACATTGGTGCGTTGCTGGCCAGACCAGTATTCGTCGTGCCCGACGGACAGGAACATCTTGGTGTTCAGCAGTTGCGCCGCGTCCCGGTCGGTGTCGACGCCGGAGATGTAGTTGACGTCGTAGCCGTTCTGCTCCAGCCAGCGGATCGCCGAATGCTCGACGCCGAAGATCCAGTCCTGCGGCCCGGCCGAATAGGGGCTGTCCGTGGTGATGAACGGCCGGTTGTAGCTGACCTTGGTGGCGCGGCCGATCGCGGTCAGGCCGCAACTGCAGTTCGGCGGCGTCCAGCCGATCAGGTCGGCGGGATCGGTCGGCACGTTGCCGCCATAGAGGCTGGCGCCGCCCCAGGCGTTGTAGGCCTGCCAGGTGGTGTCCGACGTCTGGAAGGTGATGTCGCTGTCGGCCTCGTCGTCACGGACGATGAACGGGATGTGGCTCGCGCCTTCGGTCCCGTCCTCGCGCACCAGCTTGGCGATATAGACGCCGGAGACCGCGTCGGCGGGCACGTCCCAGCTGGCGGAGACCGACCAGTTGCCGCAGTCGATCAGGCCGGTGCTGTAGTCGACCAGCGGGTGCGGCTGCACTTGTGCGGTGGTGAGCTGCCGGTCGATGGTCGCGACCTTGCGGGCGCCCATGCCGTCATAATAGCCCAGGCGGTAGATGTCGATCCGGTAGTCGGTCGAATCCGTGGCGATCTTGAAGTCGACGGTCTGGCCGTGATTGACGCTGATGCTGGTGGCGAAGCCCTGGATATTGGCGCTGCCGCTGCCCTCGATGCCCCATTCGCTCTCCGGATTGCCGGTCTTCTGGTTCTCCAGGACGATCGGATTGATCGCCGTGGCCGCCGTCTGGGGAAGCAGCGTCGGGGGTTCCGGCGGGCCGGTGTCGCCGGGGATGGACGCGGCGCCGCCCTCCGTCTCGCTCGGGACGCCGGGCGTCTCCCCGGACGGGGTCGGCGCCCCGGGCATCAGCCGGTCGAGCAGGGATCCGATGGGGGACAGCACCGCGCCGACCGGATCTGCGAGATTCAGCGGCAGGGCCGAGCCCGCGGCCGCGGGTTCCGTCGTCGCGGTTGCCGGGGCGGCCGGCGCCTTCAGCAGGCGAGCGGCGGGGACGTCGGCGGATGGGGGCCGGATCGCCCCCCGCGTCGGCTCTTCCGCCGCAGCCCCCGTGTCCTCGATGACGGCAGGCGCGGCGGTCGACGGATCGGCGGCGTTCCCGGCCAGAAGCGGGCCGGCCGTCTGCCCGGCGGCCGTCCCGTCGGGCGCCGGGGCATCCGGCAGAGAGGCCTGGAACCCGGGGGCTGTGCCGTCCGTGACGGCCAGAGCGAGGGTGCTCGCCAAGGCATCGCGGGCTGAGGTGTTCAGCGCAACCATATCCGCATCCTTTCGTGACGTCCGGCCGGCCGAACGCTCATCGAGACCCGTATTGTGCAGTGCCAAAGCGGTCGGCCGCGATTGAGCCCTTCGGCCGCATCCCCCCTCTCCAATGGGTGTAGGAGGAAGATCACAGAGGGAAGGAAGCTCAGGGGGAGGGGGGACGCCGGCAGCATCGACCGGTCTTGCCGCCGCTTCCTCGCCGGCGTCCCGAACGCCGCGCTCCGCCGGCGCGGCCGGAAGCCGGACCGCAGCGAACGGCTGCGATATGCGATCGGCTTCAGGCCGGCCACTCTACCGGGGCGTCCCCGTCCGACACCATTCAGGCTTCCTGCCGCCGCCCGGCTCCGTTCGGAGGAAGCCGCCTACGCCGCACGGGGGAGATGGATCTGCCAATGGAGGCGTCGGGGACCGCGCCGAAGGCTGGCTATGCTGGACAGGCGCTATTCAAGGCTCCCTCCGCCATCAGGGCATATCGTCATCGAACCAAGGGCGTTTCCATGCCGAAGATCGATATTTGCATTCCTTGCTACCATTACGGGCATTTTCTCGGAGACTGTCTCGACAGCGTTCTCGCCCAGGCGACCAAGGATCTCCGCATTCTCGTCATCGACGATGCCTCGACCGACGATTCCGTTGCGGTCGCCAGGCGCTATGCGGAACGGCATCCCTGCATCGAAGTGCTGGCGCATGCCGTCAATCACGGGCATATCCGCACCTATAACGAAGGCATCGCCTGGGCCCGGTCCGACTATCTGCTGCTGCTCAGCGCCGATGATCTGCTGGTGCCGGGGGCGCTCGATCGTGCGATCGCGGTGATGGACCGCCATCCGGACATCGCGCTGGTCTACGGCCTGGCCCACGACCTGCATCCGGACCAGCCCTTGCCGCCGATGCCGGACCCGCAGGCGCAGCCGGAGTGGCGGATCGAGACGGGCATCGATTTCATCGCCCGCCTGTGCCGCGAGCCGGTCAATCCCATCGCCACCCCGACGGCCGTCGTCCGGACGGCCGCGCAGCAGAGCGTCGGCGGCTACCGTGCGGAACTGACGCATTCCGGCGACATGGAGATGTGGCTGCGGCTGGCGAGCCGGGGAGCCGTCGCCAGCACCCCGATGCTGCAGGGCATCAAGCGCGTGCACGGCCGCAACATGTCGGTCACGTCTTCAGACGTCATCCTGCGCGATTATCAGCAACGCGCCGAGGCCTTCCGGTCGTTCTTCCGGAACGAGGGGCATGGGCTGGAGCACGCACCTTTCCTGCATCGCCTGGCCCTGCGCCGGCTGGCGCAGCACGCCTTCTGGACCGCCATGGCGCAGTCGGCCCGCGGCCGTTGGGGCACCGCCCGCCGCCTGCTGCGGCTGGTGCACGAGCTCGATCCGTCGACGCCGTTCCTGCCGCTGCTCGGCGCCTTGGCGCGGATGCACCGCCCGGACAAGCGCTTCGTCGCCCTGGTGCGGGACGTGCTCGGCCGCCGCGATCCGGCCGGGTGACGGCCCGTTCGCACGCCATGCGATGGGGCGCCGTGTCCACTGTCCTGATGGGTGAGGCACCCGCCGCCAAAAAGGGGGCGACGGGGCGGGGCATGCTCCTTCCGATCGGCCGCCCTCATTAGTTCTCCCGAATCGAGTTCGACGGGGCGCTGCGCCTAGCTTTTCCAGACGCTTTGCGGGGGTCGAGACTTTTTCTTCTGCGCTGCTTTTCCCGCCGCCGCCGGCGGACCAGACGATTTCGGAAGGGGACGCGATGCCCGACCTGACGCCTCATTTGCTCAATGGCTTTCTGCTGGCCGTGGTTCTCGTGGCCTGGATGCAGCGGATCGCCCCGCGGCTGGGCCTGGTCGACCGGCCGTCGGAACGCAAGCGGCACGAAGGCATCGTGCCGAGATGCGGCGGCCTGGCGATGTTCGCCGCCTATGGCATCGGACTCCTGCTCTTCGACCGGACCTTGCAGGGCCCCTGGGTCTTCGTCGGCGGCCTCGCCGTCATCGTCGCGGCCGGCGCGGTGGACGATCGCCTGGATCTCCGGCCCCTGATCCGCCTTCTGGCGCAGACCTTCGCCGCCATCGCCATCATCATCCTCGGGCAGCACCGGATCGCCGATCTGGGCGCCGGCACGCCGGGGCTGGTGTCGGCGCTGGGCGAGCCGCTCCTGTCGGCCATCTGCCTGGTCGTGACCATCGTCTTCCTGGTCGGCCTGACCAACGCCTTCAACATGATCGACGGCCTGGACGGGCTGGCCGGGGGGACCGCCGCGGCGGCCCTGTTCTGGCTGGCGCTGCTGGCCTCCTTCATCGGGCGGCAGGACCTGGTGGCGGAGATCGCGCTGCTGCTGGCTGCGGTCCTCGGCTTCCTGGTGTTCAACACCCGCCATCGCTGGCGCCCGCGGGCGCTGGTGTTCATGGGCGATGCGGGCAGCACGATGCTGGGCGCCGCGATCGGCTATTTCATCATCGGCCTCTCCTCCGGGCCGCAGCCGACGATTCCCTTCCCGGTCCTGCTGTGGGTCTGCATCATCCCGGTGGTCGACACGCTCAGCCTGATCGTGCGGCGGCTGCTGGCGGGGCGCAGCCCGTTCTCGCCCGACCGCTGGCATCTCCATCATCTTCTGCTCGACCTCGGCGTCCCGCACGCGCTCTCGGCGATGATCATCATCGGGCTGTCGATCCTGCTGGGCGCCGTCGCCTATCTCGGATCGGTGCTGCTGATCCCGGACACGGTGCTGACCATCGGGCTCCTGGCGCCGGTCGCGACGCAGCTCGCCTTCGTCCGGATGGCGTCGCGGCGCGACCGCGTGCCGGCGGCCGGGCATCTCGCACCGGAACCCAGGCGATGAAGCTGGCCTATTTCGGCTTCCCGCATATCGGCGGCACATACTCGGTGTTCCGTCACCTGCATGCGGGGCTGGCCCCGGCCGGCATCGATCTCCGCTGGCTCGGCCACGGGCCCGCGGCCCACGGCGCCGCCGGCAGCCCGGCCTTCCGCGCCGAGCGGGATCGCGGCGCGGTGGCGGGCCGGCCGGGCGACGACGACAAGGCCGGCGCCCGCGCGACGATCGAGGCGATCGAAGGCGGAGGCTTCGACGGCGTCTTCGTGAATGTCTGCGCCGACCGGGTGCAGACCAACTGCGCTCGCTATCTTTCTCCGCGGATCCTCCGGGTGATGATCGTGCACAACATCACCCCGGGGACCTATGCGGCGGCCCGGTCGATCCGGGACCATGTGCACGCCACGGTGTGCGTCTCCGAACGGATCCGGGCCGACCTCGTGTCGCATCATGGCTTCGACGCCGGCCGGACGGAGGTGATTCCAAACGGGATCGAGGCCGCCGGCATCGTCCGGGGCGACCGCCGCGGCTCCGGCGGCCCGCCGCGTCTGCTCTATCTTGGCCGGATCGAGGACCAGGCGAAAGGGGTGCTCTGGCTGCCGCGCATCCTGCGGGACGTGCCGGCGCCCGGGGGCCAAACCGAGCCCCGGGGCCGGCCCCGCCCAGCCCCCCCCAAACCGGGCGGCGGACGGCAGGGGGGGCCCCATACCCTAACCGCCCGCCGGCGGCCGCGTGACCG